>JALZJN010000306.1 GCA_030859735.1 Actinomycetota bacterium | reverse complement strand
ACACGGCGGAGACCAGGCGCGCGCTCGAGCGGGCCGAGCGCTTCACCGCAGTGGACTTCGTGGCCGCCCGGCGCGAGCTGGAGCGGCTCGGCGGAGCCTGGGTGGCGGCGCTGGAAGACACCGACCTTCTCGTACTGCCCACCACTGAGACTGCCGCCCCGCGAGTGGATGAGCTCGTGGCGCCGAAGGGAGAGGAGCTCAGGCCGGAGGTGGCGGTGCGACTCACGCGGCTGTGCCGCCCGATGAACTTCCTGGGCCTGGCCGCGATGAGCGTCCCCTGCGGCTTCACGTCCACCGGGATGCCGGTCGGCCTGCAGCTGGTGGCTCGGGACGAGGCCACAGTGCTGGGGGCCGCGCTCGCGTATCAAGAGTTGACCGACTGGCACACCCGGCGCCCGCCGCTCGATCTCTAGATCGTGCGGGGTCAGCCCAGCAGAAGCCCGAGACCAAGGGCGAGTACCCCGACGGCCAGGGACGCCGTTCCCGCGTACAGCAGCAGGATGAACCGGTTGGGACGTAGCACCTCGCGTCCCATCGAGGACAAGAAGAACCCGGCGGGCATCAAGATGGCGGCGAGCGGCACCCCGTTTCGGGCCGCGACCCCGGCCAAGCCGTCCACGCCCGCGGCGTCGGCGAAGAGTTGACAGACCAGCGCCAGCGTGACCAGCACGCCGGCGTGGGCGTGGCCCGCGCGGGCGAAGGAATGCTGGAACTCGGTGACCGGCACCCTGCCTCTCACGATCCGTAGCACGTGCGTCCCGCCCCATTCGATCGCCACGATCGCGATCAGCAGTCCACCCGCGGTCGAGCGAGCGGCATTCGACAGCTCCAGTTCCATGATCTGGTCCTCCAAGTTCGGATAGTTAGATTATCTATAATGGATACTGCTACTATCTACTGGAACTGTCAAGCGGCATGCGGAGGAAGGAGGGTCTGTGCGCATCTCCGAGCTCAGCCGCACGACCGGCGTGGCGATCCCGACGGTCAAGTACTACTTGCGAGAGGGACTCCTGGCGCGCGGACACTCCACTGTGCCCAATCAGGCCGACTACGGCCCCGCGCATGCTCATCGGCTCCATCTCATCCGGGTCTTGAGGGAAGTAGGGGGCCTGACCGTCACCCAGGTCGCGGGGGTCCTCGCCGCGATCGAAGACGACACCTTGTCCCGTCACGAGCTGTTCGGCGTGACCCAACGTGCCCTTGCACCGCCGAACGTGGGCTCTGCGGACCCTGAGGCCGCGCTCGCCCGGACAGAGATCGATTCCTTCTTGGCCGAGCTCGGCTGGGAGGTGAGCGCCGAGGCCCCGGCACGCAAGGCATTGGCCGACGCCCTGGTGGCGCTACGCAGGCTCGGGCGAGACTGCGGGGCAGAGGTGTTCCTGCCCCATGCCCGGGCGGCCGCCCACCTCGCCGAGCAAGAGGTTTCGAGCGTCGGGGCCGAGAGCGATCGCGTCCAGGCGGTGGAGAGGCTGGTGGTCGGAACCGTCGTGTTCGAGGCCGCTCTGGCGGCCCTCAGGAGATTGGCCCACGAGCACTACAGTGGTGTGCGGGCGCCCCCTTACACTCCCGAACCATGAACGCCCGCCCCGACTCGCTGCCCAAACTCGACGACCTCGAGGTCGCCGATCGGCGCGTGTTGGTGCGAGCGGATCTCAATGTTCCCCTCGAGGACGGTGTCATCGTCGATGATCTGCGCGTGCGCGCCTCGCTGCCGACGCTCCAGGCGCTGCTGAAGCGCGGCGCCCGGCTGGCGGTCTGTTCCCACCTCGGGCGTCCCAAGGGCAAGGTCACCGAGGGGCTGCGGCTGGCTCCGGTGGGGATACGTCTGGCCGAGCTCTTGGACACAAAGGTGCTGGCCCTCGATGAGGTCATCGGAGAGGAGGTGCAGCGCGCCTGTGACTCAGACACAGAGGTTGTTCTCCTCGAAAACCTTCGCTTCGAGCCGGGAGAGGAGGCGAACGACGCCGGCTTCGCCGGAGCCCTCGCGGGCTTGGCTCAGGCATATGTGAACGATGCCTTCGGTTCCTCCCACCGCGCGCACGCATCGGTGGTGGGAGTCCCGGCCCTGCTCCCTTGCGCCGCGGGCCTGCTCCTGTCACGAGAGGTCGCAGTGCTGGAACGACTGCTGCAGGACCCCGAGCACCCCTTCGTGGCGGTGCTGGGAGGCGCCAAGGTGTCGGACAAGCTGGGCGTCATAAGAAATCTTCTCGAGCGGGTGGACGCGGTGGTGGTCGGCGGCGCAATGGCTTTCACGCTGCTTGCCGCTCAGGGACGCGACGTCGGCGGATCCCGGGTCGAGCACGACCGGCTCGACGACATCAGGTCCACACTCGAGGTTGCAGAAGAAAAGGGTGTGGACGTGCTGTTGCCCTCAGACGTGGTGGCGGCCCTGGGGATCGAGGAGGGTTCGCCTCACGAGATCGTCCCGCTCGGGGAGATCGGGGAACGCATGGGTGTCGACATCGGCCCCGAAACCGCGGCCGCCTTCGGAAACGCCATCGCCGCCGCCCGCACCGTGCTGTGGAACGGGCCGATGGGTATCTTCGAGATAGACGCCTACGCGGCCGGGACCGAGGCCGTGGCACGATCCATCGCCGAGGCCACCTCGAAGGGCGCCTTCACGGTCGCCGGCGGGGGAGACTCGGCGGCCGCCCTGGTCGAGCTGGGCATGACCGACGCGGTCTCGCATCTGTCCACCGGAGGTGGTGCTTCCCTGGAGCTGCTCGAGGGTAGGGAATTACCCGGAGTGGCGGCGCTGAGAAAGGAACAAAGCTGAGAACGCCTCTGATCGCCGGCAACTGGAAGATGAACCTGACACACCTCGAGGGCATGCGCTTGACCCAGGCGCTGGCCCACGAGCTCGCCGGGCACGACTTCACTAGGGTCGAGGTCGTGCTGTGCCCGCCGTTCACCGCCCTGCGTACCCTGCAGACGCTCATCGACTCGGACCGTTACGAGTTCGGTCTCGGCGCTCAGAACCTCTACCCCCGCTCCGACGGCGCCTTCACCGGCGAGATCTCGCCGGTAATGCTGCAGGCTCTGCGGGTGGCCTACGTAATCGTCGGACACTCGGAGCGGCGGACGCTGATGGGAGAGAGCGACGACGAGGTCAATGGCAAGGTCAAGGCTGCTCTGGCAAACAACCTGGTCCCCATCATGTGCTGCGGTGAGACGGAGGAGGAGCGCGCCGCCCATCAGACCGAGGCCAAGGTCGGGCGCCAGGTGAAGGCGGGCCTGGCCGGCCTCAAGCCCGAGCAGGCGCAGCGGATCGTGGTCGCCTACGAGCCCATCTGGGCGATAGGGACCGGCGCGACCGCTACTCCGGCCGATGCCCAGGAGACGATCTCGCTCATCCGGTCGGAGCTGGCGGAGCAGCTCTCGGAGGAGGCGGCCGGGGGCATTCGCATCCTCTACGGAGGCAGCGTCAAGGCCGGGAACGCCGCCGCCTTGACCTCGCAGCCAGACCTAGACGGGGCCCTGGTGGGCGGGGCGTCGCTCGATGCGGCCGAGTTCGCCGCCATCGTCAAGGCCACTGGTGTCAAGGCGACCAGGTCGTGAGCCCACACCGGATCATGTACGTCATCCTCGACGGGCTCGGCGACGATCCTCTCGACCCTCTCGGGGGCAGGTCCCCTCTGGAGGCGGCTCACACGCCTTATATGGACGGGCTCGCCAAGAGCGGCCGCAACGGGATCGTGACCACGGTCGGCAAAGGCATCGCCCCCGAGTCGGACATCGCGGTGTTCGCCATCCTCGGCTACGACCCCCACCAACATCACTCCGGACGCGGCCCCCTCGAGGCTCTCGGGGCGGGGCTCGAGATAGCTCCCGGCGACCTCGCCTACCGGGCGAACTTCGCCACGGTCGAAAGAGACGGCGACTCGTGGGAGATCATCGACCGCCGGGTCGGCCGCGACCTCTCCTCCGAGGAGGCCGAGGCGCTTGCGACAGAGGTCCAGGAGAAAGTCGGGCTCTCGGGCGCGAGCTTCGAGCTGCGCGCCACCTCGGGCCACCGGGCAGCCCTGGTGCTGCGGTCCGAGTCTCACCGGTTGTCGGCCGAGGTCGAGAACTCGGACCCCGCCTACGGACGGGAGGGGGTGCTGGGGGTGGCCAAGGAGACCTTCGAGAATCGGGTGGTCGAGGTCGCGCCGCTCGCCGGCAACGAGGACGACGATGCCGCGGTGTTGGCGGCGCGACTCTCGAACGAGTGGCTCCAGTCCGCCTTCGAGGTGCTCGACGCCTCGGAGGTCAACCGAAAGCGGCGGGCCGCGCAAAGGCTCCCGGGCAACTTCATTCTCACCCGCGACGCGGGCGACCACCTCCCCGAGCTCGAGCCCTTCAAGTCGAAGTTCGGCCCCGAGTTCGGGTGCTTCGTCGAGATGCCGGTCGAGCTCGGGATCGCCAAGCTCACGGGGATGGGCGTGGTCGAGGCGCCTACCGGCATGGAGGCGGCCGAACAGTACGAGGCGTGGGCCGAGCTCGCCAACCAGGCTATCGAGGGCTTTGACGGCCTCTACATCCACATCAAGGGCCCGGACCTGCCGGCCCACGATGGCGACCACGAGGGCAAGATCAAGAGCATCGAGGAGATTGACGCCCATTTCTTCGGCCCTCTGCTCTCAGGGCTGGACGACCGGCGCACGATCGTGGCGGTCACCGCCGACCACTCCACGAGCTGCGCCCGCAAGTCTCACACCGACGGGCCGGTCCCTCTGCTCGTGAGTGGGCCGGGGGTGAGCGCGGACGCGGTCACCACCTTCGGCGAGAGTGCGGCGCGCTCCGGTGCCATCGGCCACATCACCGGCACAGAGATCATGCCGGGCCTGGTCGCCGCAGCCCGGGGCTCCTGAAGCCACTACCGCGTTTTGAGCGCTTCTCGGTGCAGTTTTCTGCACTCTGGCGCCCATAGAAACTCCACAGGTCCGGTTTGTTGTAAATTTCGGGGATGAACATCCTCACCGCGATCCTCGTTGTGCTCCACGTAATTGCATCGTTGACCCTGATTCTGTTCGTCCTGTTGCACGCCGGCCGGGGCGGGGGAGTGTCGGAGATGTTCGGCGGAGGCATGCAGACTCAGGCGATGGGCTCGACGATGATGGAGAAGAACCTCGATCGCATCACCGTGATCGTCGCCATCGTGTTCGCCGGCACCACGATCCTGCTGGCCTTCCGGCTCCAGTAGCGAGCGTGTCCCGCCGCCGCGGCGCGGCGTTTCTGACGGTCCTCTTCCTGCTCGCCGCCTGTGACTCGGGCCGCGTCACCTCTCCGCCTCAATCGCGCAACGAACCGAGTCCCACTAAATCGCCCCGTGCCTCACCCGAGGGGGAGGTGAGGGTAGGAGTCCTGGGCGAGCCCGCCACTCTCGACCCCTATGCGGTCGATGCCTCGAACCTCACCTTGGCCCTGACCCGCCCTCTCTATCCCTCCCTGTTCCGGCTGCAGCCGGACGGCGAGGTCCGGCCCGAGCTGGCCCTGTCACTCGAAGAGACTGCCTCGGGCGCTCGTGTCCGGCTGCGCGAGGCGTCGTGGAGCGACGGGCGCCCCATCACCTCTCGCGATGTGATCGCAAGTGTGGAGGAGGCGCGACCGCCGAGCGGGTTCGCCCGGATCCGAACGGCGGAGGCGCCCGGTCCCCGCTCGGTCGTGTTGACGGGCGAGGTGGCGGACTGGCCGCTGACGCTGGCACGCGCCGCCCCGGTCCTCCCCTTCAGGCGGGGGGTCTACGGGGGCCCCTTCGTCCTGGCGGAGCGCACCCCCGGCCTCGAGCTGGTGCTGGAGCCGAACTCCAGATGGTGGGGAGGGTCGGTGGGGCTCGAGCGGGTGCGGGTGCGCCACATCGCCTCGCTCGACATCATGATCTCGCTGCTCAAACGAGGCGAGCTCGATGTCGGCGCCACGCCTTCAGCCCTCAATCTTGGGGCTCGCCTCGACGCGGCGGGCCTGCAGTGGTCCCACGCGCTGGGGTGGGAGAGCTTGTGGGCCGACTTCGGGGCCGCGGACATCAGCTCTTCGGAGCGTCGGGCGGTGATCGAGGCCCTCGACCTTGCCCGGATGGAGTCGGTGTTCGTCTCCTCGCTCGGCCGGCTAGTCGGTGCTCCGGATCGTTCGGCAGGGACCAGGCCCTTGCAAGAGCTCGAGATTGCGGCGCCGCGCGATGACGAGCTCCTGGTCCTCTATCAGGAGGCTCTCTACGAGCAGCTGAAGGGGGCCGGGATCGCCTCTGAGCTGAGCGCCATCGAGAGCGACGAGTTCTATGGTGGCTGGCTGCGGGACAATCCGGTCGACATAGCCGTGAGGCGGTCGGCCGGCGTGCCCGGCGCGCTCCCGGGGGCCGGTGCAGCCGACGCCTTGCCGCTGGCCCGGGTGAGCACGGTGCTCGCATGGCGGCCGGGAATCAGGGGGCCGCGGCCGAACCCCACTTTGGAGGGGGCGCTGTGGAACCTCGAAAGCTGGAGCCGGGAGGAGTGAAGTCGGCTGAGGGCGGGATCCATTCGATGGTCCTTGTCTCACCTCAAACCCTTAGTCGTTGCTCCGAGATGAACGATTCCTCCCCCTTATAGTTGTGGTTGCCCTGAGCGGTTCTGCCGATCGGGGCCTTTGTTCCACGTCGGAGTGGCGGAATTGGTAGACGCGCTAGGTTGAGGGCCTAGTGTCCTTATACGGGACGTGGGGGTTCAAGTCCCCCCTCCGACACCCAAAAGCGCACGTCAGAGGGGCTTTTCCTCTTTTCGCTTCTCGAGCGATACCGGGTCGTTATCCCGTTTGGTCCGCGTTTGGTCCGCGTTGGCTTCATTTTTGCGCCTGAAAGCATCGTCCATGCGGTTGGCGAGCTGCTCATCGAGGCTTGGGAACAGATGTGCATAGACGTTCAAGGTGGTCGTGATCGAGGAGTGTCCGAGCCGGGCCTGAATCTCCTTCGGGTGAGCGCCCTGAGCGATTGCAAGCGCCACGGCCGAGTGTCGCAAATCATGGAAACGAACCCCCTCGAGGCCGGCCTTTCGCGTCGCGGGAAGCCAGTGAGAGCTTCTAAACGAGCTCCGGCGCAAGACATCGCCTCTGATGAAGTTCACGTCGGCCCAACGCAAGCCGAGCGCCTCGCCTCGCCTCATCCCGGTCGTCGCCAACAAGAGAAAAGCCGGGTAAAGCCGACTTGTGTCCTCGCACCCTCCGAAAAGCGGCTCAGTTCGTCCGCCGACCATGTCCTCATCTCCGGGGCAGGCGTGGCGCTAGCGCGGGGCGGGTCGGCCGCATCCGCTGCGTTGCGGGCCAGCCGTCCCCATCGCACGCCATCCTTGAAAGCCCGATGGAGAATCGTATGGATGTAGCGAACGGTCCTCGCTGATAAGCCGCCCGGGCGACTGCCGTGCCCTCTGCAAGAAGACACGCATAGAGAGCGTTGAGGGAACCGGCGTCCACCCTTACTAGGGGAAGGCTGCCGAGGTAGGGGCGAACGTGGAGCCTCAGATTCCGCTGATAGGAGTGGAAGGTCGATGCTCGGACGGTTGGCTCGATGGCGATCAACCAGTCATCGAGGAACTGCCCCACGGTTTGACGGTTGTTCTCGAGGTACGTGCCGGCTTCTCGGCGGCAAGGGCTCCAAGAGCAAGCCGGTCTCGGCCATCGTCAAGGGCAACTCGAGCTCGGGAAAGTCCCACACCGTCGAGAGGACGGTGGAGTTCTTTCCCAAAGACGCCATCGTCGAGATGACCGCCATGAGCGAACGGGCTTTGGTCTACAGCAAGGAGGACTACAGCCATCGCTCGATAGTTGTCTACGAGGCGGTCGCTCTGCGGGAGGGGATGCAGGACAACTTGACCTCCTACTTTCATCCGCTCCCTGCTGTCCGAGGGTCGCATCGAGTACCCGGTCACGGTGAGAGACAAGGAGGGAAATTGGACCACCAGGACCATCCTCAAGCAGGGTCCGACTAACCTCATCCTCACCACTACCAAGGTCGCTATTCATACGGAGAACGAGACCAGGGCCTTACCCTCACTACCGACGACACCCCGGGCCAGACCAAGAGAGTGTTTCGGGAGCTCGCCAACGAGGGCTCCGACGAAGTCGACCTGAACAAGTGGCACCAGCTTCACCAATGGCTCCAGAGTGAGGGAATCGAACGCCGCGTGACCATCCCCTATGGGCGTATCTCAGCGGAGTCCGTGGAAAAAAGTCCGCCCCAGCGGAGAAGCTCTGCCGACGCTGCGAAACTTCCAAGCCAGTGGCCGACTTTCCCCGAAACCGCCGAACCCGCGACGGACTCTCGAGCTGGTGCAAGGAGTGCCACAACGCGGCCGTGAGGGCATGGCGGCGCAGCCACAAACCGAGCAAGGCCTCTGTGTCAAAGAAGGTCGGCCAGGCGAGGCAATGAACCTCCCTCCCTGCACCGAGCCCTCCCTTCCGCATACGACGACACCGCTGGGGTTTATGCTCCTCCTTGCGGCCTCCGCGGTGTCGCTCGCCCACTCTCGAGGGTTTCTGTCTAGGGTGCAGGGCTATTACCTGATGACGCACCAGCGGCATCGCCGGAAGCTGGAATCCGCCCTCTTACTCCGTCCCTTCCATCAGCCCGAGCTGACCGAGAAACTCCATCTGGTCGAAGTAGAACCGGTGGCTGGTGATGACCCCATTTTCGACTGTCGCGATATCGCAAGCGCGTACCCGCACGGATTTGCCTGTCGCTGGAATAGTTTCCCCCGCGGGGCCCTGTAGGGGTCCAGTATTCGTACCCGCAAAGTAGCCCTCGTCGATCGCCGTATTGCCTGACTCGTATTCGTTCACAGGCTCATACCTGGCGTCCGGGAAGGCATCGGTAAGCTCCCTCGACCACGCGACAATGTTGTCCCTGCCGGTCACCTCTCCCTTATCAGGCGTGACAGCGACGGCATCGGGAGCGTAAAGCTTCCCCCCCGTGTCCCACTCCCCACTGAAGAAGGCATCCGTAACTCGGTTCATGGCGTCTCGGGCTTCGCCCATCGTCCCCTCCTCTTTGCCTGCTCCGGTATAAGACAGCATCCGCCAGAAAGGGTCGGCGGACAAGCGGTAACTTTTTCCAGCAAGGAGTGGTTACCGGATAGATAATACGGGCCCTCAGGGCCTACCCGGAGTCCCTGCGCGCCCTTGATGGCAGCATTCGAATTACAACAAGGTCAAGCGGGGGGTGTGGGGCGGGACTCTCCCAAGGAGCCCCGGCACAAGCACAAGGCCCACAAGCGGTGCTCCTACTGCGGGGCCCGGTGCCGTCGCGCACGGGCTATGCCAGCTGCATTACGGACGTGAAAGGCGAAGGCAAAAGGAGTCTGTCTAGCTGTATCGCCGATCAGCATCCTCATTCAACCAGTTGGAGCCGATTCGCTTGGAGTCTTCGAGATCCGGCGGACTCTCGAACTCGAACGGGATGCATTCGGGGCAATAGCTGAGGGGTTTGCTAACAAGCAGCATTAAGCGACCCTACAGTCGCCTCACAAGAAAAGGGGCCGGGGGATAGCCCGGCCCCTTGGCTGCTGCAGTTGCCCTTCAATCCTCCAAGTGGAACGTAAGTACCTCCTTGGTCTCCGAAACTGGACGGATGTGTAGTTCACCCTCCGCGCCCTCGTACTTGCCGGACCCTCCGGTGATGGGCACAGCTGGCGGTTCCTCCGCAAAGCTAACCAGCGCCTGCGCGGTGATTTGTCCGCCGCTGAACCAGAACGTACCGACGCACTGCGCCTCCTGGCGCTCCAGCGACACGATCGTGCATACCACTCCATCGTGTCCGACCTGCTCTCCGCCCTTTAACAACTTGGAGGTGAAGATGAACTGGTCACCAACACTCTCGCCCTCAGCACCAAGGTCAAGAAACTCCTGCTCGTCAAGGACGGACACGACGCGGATTGTCCGCTGCTCGTCATCGTCACCGGACGAACCTAAAGCCGGACTGATCGCACCCACTGTCAGTGCTACCAGCGCGATGGCCGCGCCGAGCACGCCTAGCCGCTTTCCCATTGAGCCTCCCCTGCTCTGCTGCCATCCGCTTGTGGATGGCTCCTTTTTCCATTTCTACCGCGATGAGGAGGCTCCTGCAAGGGATGGTTCCAGGGCACTGACTTGGTGCGGGCAGCGCTCCTATTGGGGCGGTGAGGCAGACCGGAGGGAAACCCGGCTCTTCGGGAGCGACCCTAGCCTCGCCGGGAATCATGCTACGGGTGGGGCTTGGGCGCAAGCTGGAGGTTGGTCCGCGGTGGCCGCGACCGGAACTGCAAACGCAATTGCTAACGGAAGGCTTGCACTTATTCCGTCCAAAGAGACTGTCCTGTCCAATCCCTCATCGGAAAAGCGCAGGTAGAGGGCCGTTTTCGGACTCAACGCCACTACTCCCGACGCCGGTGGCATGAGTTCAAGTCCCCCCTCCGACACTCTGTGTATGTCGCGGGGCATCGTGGACGGATGTCGGGGAGCATGGTGGACGCAGCGCCGACCCCCTGCGTAGCCGAGGCCGAGCACCATCGTCAGCAGCCCCCAGGCCAGGGTGCGGCTGATGATGCGGTCGATGTCGTAGAGCCGGTAGCGGAGGACCGCCGCCCCGATCGCCAGGGGCATCGCGTTGAACGACACGCCGACCAGGGCTTGCAAGAGAACGCTGCGGTACCAGAACGCGGCCCCCAGGGGCATGACGAGTGCGAGGATCAGCCCGGCGTAGGCGAACCACTTCAGCTGCTGACGCTCGACGCCACGGGCGCGCCGGTAGCGCAGCACGGATGAAGCCACCGCGACAACGAGCCCGGCGATCAGCAGCGATATTCCGACCGGCCAGGCCGCATCGATCAATGGGCTGTCAACGCCGAGCGGATTGCGACCGCTCGAGAAGCCACGGTCTGATTCGCGTTGAGCGCTTGTCCGACGAACAGCAGAACCGCGCCGGCCAGGCTGATCCAGATCGTCGAGCGCCAGCGGCGCCCTGGTAGCCGGCCATCGGGAAACAGCAGGACCACGACCACCCAGGCCGCAACATCGACGATCCAACTCCAGCTGATCAGCCACTTACCGACAACACCGCCTC
>JALZJN010000072.1 GCA_030859735.1 Actinomycetota bacterium | reverse complement strand
CGCCCTCCCACAGCTGTGCGCCGACCACGCCGGTCCCTCCGGCGTCGACCCGGTTGAGGGCCGCGGCGGTAGCCGCGGGCTGAGGGTCGATTCTGCCCGAGGACAGCGTGCCTATAACGCTGATTGTTGTAAGCAAGCACAGGGCGCGCAAGATCGTTCGCGTAGACATTGCTGTTCCTCCGATTCGACGGTAGCGAACCTCGTCGTGTGAGGTCTTAGCTCTTGTCCCTCTTCACTTGTAGTGAGGCCATCTTGTTGTCACCGTCTTGTTTTCGGCACCCTTGCAGGCGACTTGATGAATGCGTACAGGAGAGTTAACCGATCACCGATCCCAACGAGTGAATAGGGTGAGAAGTTAATGTGCGTAACCGGGTGATGCCGATTGAGCTCTACTGTGACCTGAGAGCGTTTGGCGATCGAGAGTTCGTCAGAAGCCGTGAGGTCATCGCTACGACCACCACTCAGCTTGTTCGGAGATTAGCCGCGCACCGCGTAATGGTAGCGATGTAGAAGCGGCAGGGCCACGAGCGTTGTCAGAAGGCGGTCACCGGTGGCTTGCCTGGAACGCCACTCGCGGTCCTCTCGGAGCTTCACCCTGCTCGTGGAGAAGCGGTCGGGGTTGCCCGACACGGTGTGGTTGGTTGACAGATGGGCGGTGCCGTCGTCGGAGAGAGGCACGCTTGTCGCTGTTTCTCCCACGAGTCGGAGAATTCCTTCGAGCACCTCATGCGGCCGCGTCACAAAGTCCTCGTAGCGCACCAGGCTGAAGTGATCTGTCCCCGCCCGCTTGCGAAGGGCCTCGGCTGCCAGATTCCAGCTGAGCCAGCTCATCGCAGAGTCGAGGACGCTGTGTGGCGACATTAGAGCCGGACGGTGCCGGTCGAGCTGAGCCTTTTTTCTCGTCCACGAGAAGGCGACCGCTCGCGGATCTCTCACAAGGTGCACATAGTAAGGAGTAATGCCGGGCAGCAACCGGAGCAAGGCCGCGTCTGAAGGGCGCTTCGAGGAGTCGATCACGACGCGCGCACCGGTGGTGGTTGCGATCTGCCGGTAGAGGTCGAGCATCGCCTCTGAGTAGCGCTTGAGCACGGCGTCCTGCGGTAGGCGGTCCGCCGGCCGCTTGAGCAGCTGCCAGGTGTGCCGCACGCGCAGCCCATCTCTTTGAGCCTGCACCATGCCCTTGGCGTCCAGTGTGGCGGCGAAGTCATTTCCGTAGGAGCGGCGGAGGACGTCGGACCATAGCTCGCAGTTGGGAATCACTTGCCCGCAGCCACATAGGCGGCCCTCGAGTAAGCCTCGTTCCCACAGATAGGTGAGCTCGCCGCCGTGGAAGAAGCCGTCGATCTCGCCGAGAAGGTTGCCCATGATCGTGCTGCCGCTGCGGCCCCAGCCGATGATGTACAGGACCTTGACCTCTTCGGACGAAGTCATTTGGAGGACTTCTTGCGCCCCAGCCGCTTGAGCATTCGATCCTTGAACGCGTCGTAAACGTGACGTTCCTCGGGGTCGATTCCGAGCCTCTTTAGAGCAGCGAGGTAGACAAGTGTGAAGAGGGCCAGACCTGTCAGCTCGAAGATTACGTCTTCGGGAACCAATGCACGCAGCAACAGGGCTGCAAGGGCGGCCGCGATAATGGCGATGATGGGCTTGAGAAAGGTCTTCCCGAACGGCCTGAGCCCCAAGATAATGCGAACTTCGAGGGCTCTCGCGAGGTTCACCAAAAGAGTTACCCCGGAGTCGACGATCGCCATCCCCAAGGCGCCGTGGGCGGGTACCAGCCAGATGCCCAGTCCTACGTAAGCAATCACGGCGAAGAACGAGTTGAGCAAGTTGAGCATCGGCCGACCCGTCAACGACAGCAGAGTGCTCGCAGGTCCGGTCGCAACCCTGACGATGTTACCGATCGCGAGAATGGGAATGAGGACCGCGGCCCCAGTTGCCTCGTTCCCTCCGAGAATGCTGGCGAAGAGATCGGGCTCGAGCATAAGGGCGCCGAAGATGGGAAGCGAGAACGTCGCCATCCAGCGGTTGATGGTCTGATAGAGGGCTTCCAGCCTCGCCGTCTCCGTCCTCTCGTAGAGCTCGACGACGAGCGGCGAGAAGATTGCCACAATACCGGTGGCGAAGACGTTGCCGGCCGTCTGCAACGCAGTAGCAATGGCGAACAGGCCCACTTCTGCGTCGGTGCCGAAAGCACCTAGGATCAGAACGCCCAGTCCCAAGGAGCCTGTACCAAAGAAGGTGACACCCGCCTGAGGCAGGGTGAACTTGAGGATCTCCTTGACGTCGGCGCGCGGCTTGGCGGCGCGCTCGTCTGCGGTGAGCATTCGGCGGTAGTACCAAAGCCCAGCAATCATTCCCAGGGCGCCGGAGACGACAAGAGTCGTCATGGCTCCGGTCAGAGCCCAGCCCACCAGTAGAGCGACGATACCCAGCGCTAGGCGGCTGACCGGCTGGATAATGTTGCCGACCATGACGGCGGGGACCATCGTCTTGTACGCCTGCGTGCATGAGCGAAGTACCTGCATCACGGCGTAGAAGGGAATGTAGGCGGCGCCTATTTGCAACAACACGGCAAACTCCGAACGGTCGGCAACTGAGTCTGCGAAGGGCCCGGCCAAGAGTCCGGGGAAGGCGACGACCACTGCGAAGAAAACGGCAGAGATGACTGCCGTCGACACGAGAATGACTTGACCGGCTCCGCGCGAGCCAGCGTGATCGCCGCGCGCTCTGGCTTGGGCGATGAAACGTACTGCGGCCCAGGGGAAGCCCCCACTCGCCAGCATGGTGCCAATCGTCAGCACTTGAAAGACCTGTTTGTAGAGCCCAAAGCCGTCGGTGCCGAGCGTTCGAACGGCCACGGCGAGAAACAGGAATGTCAGCGCCCGGTTGGCGATCTGCCCGCCGATCTGGATGGCGCCGCCCTTGGCTACTGTGCGGGCGTCGCCGGCGTGCCTTTTGGAAAGGTTCTCAGGAGGCACCACGGCATCGTCGTGAATCAAGCGCGACAACCGAATCCTCCCAGACTCACGTTATGTACCGATAGGGAGGTCACGGCAACTCCTGTGCACCGACGAGTTTGGCGCGCGGCTTGAACAAGAGGGTGCCTTCCGGTAGCGATGTCGTCTGCCGGGGCAGCCTGCTGGCTGCGAGGCCCATTCCTAGTAAGAAGAACAGAGGCACGGTGCCGTAGGGGAAGGCGAGGATCGGCTGAGCCCCGGCGACTCCGAGATAGACCAGCGAGCCCGCAAAGGTCCAGCTGCAGAAACGCTCGATGGGACCAGTGCCGCTGCGAGCGCGTTGCGCGATGGGAATTACACAGGAGAGCAAGAGCATCATCCACAGGCCGAAGCCTAAGAAACCGGTACGGGCAAAGGTTTCTAGATAGCTGTTGTGGGGGTTTCTGACGAGCTGGCCTTGGTCGCCGATCCATTGTCCGAAGGTTAGGTCGGGGCCCAATCCCACTCCCACGATAGCGGTCCCGGGCGTCTGGAATACGAAGTCAAGGGTCTGGGTGAAGAAGTCCTGGCGGGCGATGATGGTCTTGGAGTTGGGTCCCTCTTCACCCACGAGTGTCTTGAGATGAGATGAAATGAAGGATGTACTGACCGGTCCCTCCGTCCCGGCTATCGCCGCAGACGCCAGCGTCGAGATGATGAGGAAGGCGATCGCCAACGCAGGAACGATCTGCATGAAAATGCGCCCGAACTGGTGGCGCGCCCATCCCAGGGCGAGAACCGCTATCGGAAGCATGATGTAGAGCGTCCTGGCCTGGTAAAGACCTAGGAGACCGGTGACCAGGCCGAGTGACCCGAGGCGTACCCAGCCCTTACCGAAGGCGAGGAAGTAGATGCCGAAGGCGATCACAGAGAACTTGACCCCGGTGGGGTCGAACAAGGGCGCCTGTCGTTGCAGCCCGACGTTGGGAGCCTTGACGTCGCCGAGGAAGGGATAGACAGCGCCGTAGACCAGCACTGCAACTGCCAGATACCGGCACCTGGATATCCAGTAGTCGATACCGTCCCTAGTGATGGCCCGGTACCCCACCAATAGAATGAACGCTTCGATCGCGGCGGTGGTATCGCGGATCGCGTAGATGCCCCACACTGGGTAGTCGAACGCCACTCGGATCGCCACCAGCAGCGCGAACAGCACCAATGGTACGAGCACCCGCGGCTCGAGGCGCGTGCGCCGCACCAGCAGAGCGATCCCCGCCAAGGGAATGAATAGCAGCTCGGTGATGGGAAGCGGCACCGCCCCTGGGATTCCCAGGTTTGCCCATCCCTTTCCAAGCAGAGTGGCTCCGCCGACCAGCAGTAGCGTGACGCCGCGCTCGACGTTGATCAGACTCAGAGAGGCTGCTCCTACAAGCAACAACAGGAGCACGATTGCAAACGCCGCCAGGGGCAGCGCGGCCGAGGCGATTCCCGTCATGAGGGCGAGCAATGTTGCAAACGCCATCCACTGCCAATCGTTGCGTGCTAGGGATGGAAGCTTCCCTGTCAGTTGAGCAGTTCGGGTGGCCACTGATAATCTCCTCGTCGAGCGGAACGGGCGACGCGCCGCGCGCCAGCCTGTCCTGAGCGGTGAAATGAGTCTACACTCGGCTTCTTCTCAAAGGAATAGTGGTTTCTGCCGATGGACATCCCGCGATGGGTAAAGTGATCTCTATGACAAATCGGTCACAGGCGCTGAAAAAGGCGCGCTTCAGGAGCAAGGCCTTCCGCAAGCCCTTGATTTTGTACCGGCATCGCGGATTACGCCCTCAGGACTGCTTTCTGGCCGCCTATCCTCGCTCCGGAACTACGTGGCTGCGGTTTCTCTTCTTCGAGGCGTTGGCGAGCGAATCGGCCGAGTTCGGCTCGATCCGAAGGGCCGTCCCCTCTGTGGGCAAACAGCGCGACGCTTTGGCCGTCCTGTCGAACGGCGGACGACTGATTCAGACACATGAGCGCTTCAGCGACATCGACAGGCGGGTCATTTATGTGGTGCGAGATGCGCGCGACGTCGTTGCCTCGGAATATTCGTGGCTGAGGAGGTCGGGCATCGAGGCCGGCACCTTCGACGACTTCCTGATCGACTTCGTCAAGGGGGCTTCGAACCCCTGGGGGGCATGGGGCGATCACGTCGAGTTTTGGCTGAACAGTTCCTCGGCTCGAAGTGGGCGACTCCATCTCGTGAAGTTCGAGGACTTGCGAAGCGACACCGAAGGAGTGTTCATGCGCGCGCTCGAGTTCCTCGAGGCTCCCTCTAGTCGCGAGCTGGTCAGCACAGCCATTGAGAACAACTCGCTGCACCGGATGCGTGCCAAGGAGGATAGCGCGCGCGAACGAGGCTGGCGCGAACGAGCGCGCGCTGATATTCGTTTCATCAACACCGGTTCGGTGGCCGGTTGGCAGGAGAAGTTGAAGCCTTACCAGGCTCGCTTGATCGAAGATCGATTCGGCAATGCCTTGAAGAAACTCGGCTACCTCTAGAGCCCCGATCTCTTAACCACAACCCGCGCGGTGTGCGCGAGCTACAGTGAAAATGTCGGCCGCGGCCCCCGCCGTTTCCTACCAGTCGTAGTCCTTCTCATAGCCGAGTTTGATGAGCTCGTCCCCCGCCACCTCTTTGAACGCCTTCCTGTGCTCCTCGGTGAAGTGGTTCCTCCAGTCGCCGATCGTTCCCTTGCGGAAGGTGGAACTGTCCTGGGACCAAGTCCTCTGTGCGAGCCGTTCAGCTTCCTCGTCGGACACCTCGCGATCGACGTGGCGTGCGATCGCAGCGACGACCTCGAGCTGTTTGGCTGCATCTCCACCGCCGCTCGGTCCAATGAGGTCTTCAAAGCGGCATCCATATGTGTTTGTCACATCGAACCATTGTCTGTAGCGGCCGGCCCGGCTCCCGATCGAGCCAAGGCCCCGGTAACGGTCGGTGGGAGGCAGACCTGTGATGGATGCCATGATTCGTTCGCCGGGTGTATGGAACTCGGTGTTGTAGCGCTCATGCAAGAAGTGTCGTTTGAGCCTTGTGATGTAGAAGGCGCTCGATACAGCCGCATCGCGCGGGTCGCGCATGATGATGATGTTCCTGTAGTCGAGCTTTTCTAAAAGCGCCAGTAGCTCAGGAGCCGGAGCGAAGTGGGCGGTCATGTACTGGCCGTGGTTGACCGCAGCGAGCGACCGCTCGAGCCGGTCCCAGTCCACCTTCCATACTTCGCTTCGTTCAGTGGCGCGGGGAGCGCGGGCAAGCTCGAACTGCGGCAGCGTATGATGCCGGCCCGAGAACAGCAGGTGCGGGAGATTGTTCAGCAGGGCCGCAACCAGGTGCGTGCCGGTCTTGGGCATGCTGTTGGCGAGTACCCGCGGCCCCCTGTTGAACACCATCGCCCGCGCGTACATGCGGTAGGCAGGGATGGCGACTTTACGAAGGGCTTCGCTTTCGGTCACCGTCTTGGCGAGTGCGCCCATGAATTACCTAACCTTTCGTCGAGAGGACGAACGATCGATCTCAGGTGGCAGATCTCAACGGCTCAGTTGCCGCGCGAGACCTTCTTCCACGGCAC
>JALZJN010000279.1 GCA_030859735.1 Actinomycetota bacterium | reverse complement strand
CCCCCCCACGCCTGCGTGCAGCCTCCGACGGCCGCCGGCTCACAACCGATCCCGATCAAGAGAGGTGCCATGCAGACCAGGAAGCTGGGGTCCCACGGGCCCGAGATAACGACCCTCGGTTTCGGCTCGTGGGCGGTGGGAGGGGCCTACAAGTTCGGCTGGGGACCGACCGACGACGACGAGTCGGTAGCCGCCATCCGCCACGCCCTGGACGCCGGTGTCAACTGGGTGGATAGCGCGGCCGTCTACGGCCTCGGCCACTCGGAAAAGATCGTGGGGCGGGCCATTGAAGACCGCAAACCCGGCGAGGACGTTTTCGTGTTCACGAAGTGCGGGGGCTTCTATAGGGAGGAGCTCGGCAAGGTCGAGTACGACCTCCGCCCCGAGTCGATACGCCGGGAATGCGAGGATAGCCTCGGCCGCCTGGGGATCGATCGCATCGACCTCTATCAGATCCACTGGCCCGACAACTCGACCGGAACTCCCATAGAGGAATCGTGGAAGACGATGGCGGAGCTGGTGGACGAGGGCAAGGTCCGGTGGGCGGGCGTTTCCAACTTTGCCGTCGAGATGCTCGATAAGTGCGAGACCGTCCGCCACGTCGATTCGGTGCAGCCGCCCTTGAACCTCATCAAAAGGGCAGCCCGCCAGGACGTGATCCCGTGGGCCAAGGCTCACGGCACAGGGGTCCTGGCCTATGCTCCCATGTCTTCGGGCCTGCTCACCGGCAAATACGACCGCCACACCCTGGATAGCCTTGCCCCCGATGACTGGCGGCGCAACTCCGCCGCCTTCAAGGAGCCCGAGCTGTCCGGCAACCTCGCTCTCGTGGGAGAGCTGGGCGACATCGCCCGCGCCCACGGCCTGCCACTTCCAGTTTTGGCGGTGGCTTGGGCGCTGGCGATTCCGGGGGTCACGGGCGCCATAGTCGGAGCCCGTCGCCCCGACCAGGTGGACGGATGGCTAGAGGCCGGATCGGTAGAGCTCGACTCTGCGGTGATCGAGGAGATCGAGGGAGCCGTGAGGCGCTCCGGCGCGGGCTCCGGCTGATGCGCGCTATTTCCGCGCCGAAGCACTAATCGTGAGCCAGAAGCCGGCCGGACCGGCCGAACAACCCGGTGAGCAGCCGCTCGGTCAGCGACTGCACCTGGGTCGCCATCTTGATGTAGCCCTTCTCGGGCCCTCCGAAGGGGTCCTGAATATCTTCTCCGGGAACGAATTCGGCCTGGGCGCGGGCATCGTGAGCTCGCTTCAAGGCCGCTCGCGCCCGATCCTCGGGGTCTGCCTCCTCGGGCCTCTCGATGCTCTCCAGCAGCCGCACCAGCTCGACCAGGGTGAATGTCTTGTCGTAGGGAGCACCCTTCTCGACCACGGCGGCCGCCACGTGACTGCGCTCGAGGCCGATGACGAGATCGAGCTCCTCCAGAGCGACGTCCGCCAGGGGCCGGGCTCGGTGAGAAGAGACGTCGAGTCCCACGCTCGAGCCCGCCTGAACGACCTCGGGCAGGGCCGGGGCGGGCCCCAGGTCAAGGAGCCCGGCCGAGGACACCTCTACCGGCAGAGGCGCGGCGCGAGCTCGAACGAAGCCCTCGGCAATGGGGCTGCGGCAGCGGTTACCGGTGCACAAGAACAGGATCCGGAACATGGAGGCCAGTATCCCAGCTCCGAAGCCTGAGCCTACGATGGCCCAACCGTCCCACGACGGCCGCGCCGAGGTGCGCCCCAAGCGCAAGGCCGTGCTCATCGTCCTCGGCGCGATCCTCGTGATCGCCTCGTTGAGCGCCTTCGTCGTCATCCCGGTGGTCCAAGACCTGCAGGCGGCACAGCGACTGTTGAGCCGTTCCCCTGATCTCGAGACGGACACCCTGCGCCCGGCGAGGGAGCACCTCGCCCACGCCAGGAACCGCCTCCACTCGCTCCCCGCAACGCTGCTGCGCCTGCTCCCGGTGGCGAGACAGAACGTCGACGCGCTGCGCGCCGTGTCCGGATCGGGACTCGGGGTTGTCGATGCCGGCATCGATCTCGCCACCACTCTTCGCAGCACCGAACAACAGGGGTTGACGCGGCCGGGCCGAATCAGGATCGCGGCCCTGCGGCGCCTGCGGGAGCCGGTGCGCCGGCAAGCGGACGCTCTGGCGGGACTCGAGAGCCAGCTGCGCTCTCATCGAGGGGGGTGGCTGCTCCCGCCGCTGTGGGACAGGGTGGACGCCCTGTTGAGTCAGTCCGAGGATCTCAGCGCGGGAGCCGAGGCAGCCGCGGGCGTGGTGGACATCGCCCCGGCGCTGTTGGGGTCCGACGGCCCCCGGGACTATCTCGTGTTGCTCCTGAACAACACAGAGCTGCGCGGGGCGGGCGGAATCCTTTCGGGCGTCGGCTTCCTCACGATCGACAACGGTCGCATCGAGCTCGGCGATTTCTCCCATTACAAGGAACTCGCCGACCCGTCGCCGTTTCGCAGAGTGCCCTCGCCATCCGACTTCCAGGACCATTTCTCCACCTACCGGGCCGACACCACCCGCTGGGTCACCACCTCGTCCTCTCCGGACGTTCCCGACGTCGCTCTCGTGGCAAAAAGGCTCTATGAGCTCACCGCCGGCCCGGTGGTGGACGGCGCCATTGTGGTCGATCCGCGCGGGCTCGCCTCCCTGATGCCGCGCCGAGCCCGGATCCGGGTCCCCACCACCGATCGAGTTCTGCGACGCGATGATGTCCCCGAATACGTCTACTCGGACGCCTACAGTCAGCTCGGCGGAGCCGAGGAGCGTCGTCGCGAGTCCTTGATAGTCGTCGGACAGGCCGCCTTTTCGTTGATCCTCCAGAGCCAGCTCGACGCCTCGGCGCTGACCGAGGACGCGGCCGCGGCGGCGGCCGGTGGGCACCTCCGTGTGGTCTCGTTCGATCCCAAGGAGCACCGGGTTCTCGAGTCTGCGGCCATCACCGGGAACCTGGGCACGCCCGAAGGCGACGCTGCAATGGCTACGGTCCAAAACCTCGGCGGCAACAAACTCGACTTCTACGCGCAGCGCAGCCTGTCACATGCTTGCAGGGTCGATCCCGGTGCCCCCACGTCGTGTCAGACCGCGGTGGTCATCAAGAACCGGACGCCGCTCGGACTCACCCGTTACGAGTTCCAATACTTCCCTTACGGCCTCTTCAAGAACTTCCTCGAGATCTACGTCCCGGCCGCGGCGCAACTCGAGGCTGTGCAATCGGGAGGCAAGCCCATCGAATTCATCACCTACAGGGAGGACGGCTACAAATCGGTCGGGGTCTACCTCGAGATTCCCCGCTCGGAAACGGCCGGCGTCACCGTCCGCTACACGCTGCCGGAGCAGGAGAACGGTTACTCCTTGGAAGTCAGGCCTCAGCCCCTGACCGAAGACGGCAAGGTCGAGCTTCGGCTCTTCACTCCACCCGACTGGCGACTGTCCGGGCCCGACGGAGCGCGGGTACAGACAGGGCGACTCCTCTATCGGGGCCGCTTCGATCAGGCCCTGGAACTAGAGGCCGGTCCCAGCGACAGGACAGGCCTCTCGTCCCTGTGGGTGTCGCTTTCCAGGTTCTGGAACGAACCGCTCTTCTAGCCTCCGCCTAGATCGGGCGTGGGCGATCCGAAACCGGCGAAGGTGGGGGGCCACTCCAAAAAGCAAGAGGCCGGTCCCAATGAAAGGACCGGCCTCTTCGGTTCTCAAGTCTGTAGAGAGAACCCTTTGTCTAGCTGGCTAGGCGGCGTCCGATCTGGCGCGGGCCGCCCGCATTGCGATCGTTCCGAGGGCAACTGCGCCCGCCCCCACGATCACGAACAAAGTGACATCCCCGCCGGTGAATGGAAGGGTCTGACCGCGCTCCTGCACGCTGGGACCTGCATTGGGGGCCGGCACAGGCTCGGGCTTCGTTATCCTGTTGGGACCAACCTCGGGCGGAATGTCGTCCGACCCCTCCTGAGCCAGCGCCAAACCACTCAACGCCATGAGGGCCGCGACCATCACGCCCACCACCGTTATCCTCAGAAACTTCACTCTTTCCCCTCTCTCGATCGGCTCGGTATTCGGCCGCGCCGCCCACTCGTTTCCAAGTGCTGAACTTTCATAGCCACCACCAGTCTTCTACGGGTGGCCGATGGCCCATGATACGCGCAGCTCCGAGCCTGTTTCAAGGCACAGAACCAAAAACCACCCATCTGGGCTAGTCACCCACGGCCTACTATCGCCGAGTGGTCGTGAGATGCTCTATATGATCATCCTACGACCACTCGGCACCGCTGAGCGGCCGTGCGTCGATTGCGTATCTGATTTCTTTTCGCGATCATCTAAGATCGTTCTCGAACGTGTGGTTCTGCTGGGTGTGGTTCTCACCGGGATGGTGAACTTCGTCCACGCACAGTGTGCCACCAAATGAAAGCCCGACTCACGAAGAAGAGGCTCACCTTGTCACTAAGCCAGTTCGATACTCACGCAAATCAGATGGAAGGCTTCGATATCCAGCAGTACCTGGCCGTCATTCGGTCGCGCAAGTGGCTCATCGTCTCGGTCACGGCGCTGGTCGTGATCGTCGCCCTCGCCTTCTCCTATCAACAGAAGCCGGTCTACGACTCCGAAGCACAGGTCCTGGTCAAGCCGTTCGCACAGAGCGGTGACCAAACCGATTTCGAGGCGCTGAACCTCGAGACCGAGGTGCTCATCGCCACCTCGCCCGAGGTCGCCCAGCTCGCGGCGACCGACACCGGAGCTACCGACGCGGGAGACCTCCTGCGGGGTCTCGAGGTCGCTCCGGCCCAGGACACCGAGGTGCTTTTGTTCCGCTACTCCCACTCCGACGCAGAGGTCGCCCAGGAGCGTGCACAGGCATTTGCCCAGGCCTACGTCGACCACCGCGCTCAAACGGCCCGGGGTAACCTCGACAAACGCGCCGAGGACATCCAGGCGACCATCGCAGCGTTCAACGAGCAGGTCAGAGCACTCGATGAACAAATTGCTGCGACCGGCGACCCCATCGAGCAAGAAGGCCTCCAGGCCGAAGCTGAGCTGTTCGAGTCCGAGATCTTTTTCGAACGTCAGAAGCTCCGCGACATCGCAACCCTGAGCAATCAGGACCTAGGCCGGGTACTGTACGACGCCTACCTCCCAATCAGGCCCAGCAGCCCTAATCACCGCAAGACCGGTGCGATCGCTCTGCTTGCCGGGCTCGCGCTCGGAGTGGGCGCGGCCTTCCTCAAGGACCGGCTCGATGACCGGCTCACCGGGCGCGCCGACCTCGAGAGCTACACCGGGGCTTCGGTGCTCGCGGTAGTGCCCCGCACAGCGCAGTGGCGCAAGGCGTCCGAGGCGTATCTCGCAACGGAGAGCGACCCCCATTCGGTCGTCTCAGAGGCCTATCGAACATTGCGGACGGGACTGTTGTTCGCCGCCTCCCAGCGTGAGATCAAGACCGTGCTCGTCACCAGCGCTCAGGCGGGCGAGGGCAAGACCGCAACCACAGCCAACCTCGGCGTCGTGCTGGCACAGGCCGGCAAGCGCGTGGTCATCGTCTCGGCAGACCTGCGCAAGCCACGCCTC
>JALZJN010000272.1 GCA_030859735.1 Actinomycetota bacterium | reverse complement strand
GCTCAACACAGCGGGAGGAGAAGGAACGAAAGCGACGACCGATACCCGTCCACTTGTCACACCCTCCCATCATCCTTACCTCCGGAAGAGGGCCTTAGCAAGGAGGTTCAGATGGCCGAGCGATCCGCTGGAGGATCGCGCCCAAAGAACGGAGCAACGAGCTCGCCAGGCTCTGTATGCTCGACTGGAGGAGGTTATCGGAAACGACCATGCCGCTACGCTGATGCAGTACCTGCCGCCCGACCCCAACGACCTGGCCACCAAGAGCGACTTGCGAGAGTTGCGATCCGGGCTCGACCACCGCATGGACGGGCTCGACCACCGCATGGACGGGCTCGAAATGCGCATGGATCGCATGGAACGGCTCATGGAGCGCTTCGACGACCGCTTGCACGACTTCCACGGCGCACTGAGGGAGCAAACTCGCGTATTCGTCGCATCATCGGTCGGAACGATGATCACGCTGTCGATCGTCGTCTTCGGGGCCGCAAGGCTAATGTGAGGCTGGGCGACGGCCCCGAACACAAATAGCGCCGGGCTAAGCCCGGCGCTATTGCGCTCCGCTCCTTTCGCGTGAAGCCTTCTCCGCGTTAAGCCTTTTTCTTGCGACTCCCCGAAACAACCGTCTTGAAGCCTGTGCCGGGCTTGAAGGCGGGAACCTTGGTGGCCCTTACCTTGATGGCCTCACCGGTCTGGGGGTTGCGCGCCTGACGGGCCGCTCGCTGCTTGCGTGAGAAAGTGCCGAAGCCCGGAAGCGTGACCTTGTCACCCTTCTTCACCTGCGTCTGGATCGTGTTCACGACTCCATCGACCACGTCGCCTACGACTCGCTTTGGCTCGCCCGTCCTCTTGGCGACCGAATCGATCAGCTCAGTCTTGTTCAATGTGCCTCCTTCTTCTCGGCCCTCTTCTCTTCCTTCTGGGCGATTACCGGCTCACCATATAGGTTGTGGGCTCTGTGCCGCCGGATTTCCCTTGCCAGCTCTACAAAGTCGGAGGATGCCGAATTTGATCAGGGGCCACCGGCAATCGGGGATGCATCGGCGCGTGCGGCCACGGGTATCTCCGTGATCCCGGCGAGACCCAGAAACGTCGTCGGCACCGCTCCTCTGACGACGACCTCGACCCGGTCGGGGGACGTTGCTACCTCAGCTTCCAGCGGCAGGCCTCGCCTCTGCAACCACCCGGCCGCCGACCTGCGAGCGGCGGTCTCGTCGAGCACCGCCACCTCGCCGCCGCTCGAGTAATAGGCGGCCTCATCGAGCTCAGCGGCCGCCGCCAGCGCTGCCGCGTCGGCACTGCTTTGCAGGCTGCGCCGAAAGAGAAACGCACGCGTGCCGTCCACCGCCAACCCCGCAATGGCAAACACGACCATCGCGAGGCCGATCACGAGCACCGTCGCCTGCCCTCGTTCGCCCGTCCCTCGTCTCGTCACAAGCTTCGGTAAGGATCGACGCGCGCCACATGCCGGGAGGTGACCCAGATCGAGGGCCCTGCGATCCGGCCCAGAAAGGGGGCCTGGAGAACGGTTACCGGATAGGACACCTCAACCTCGACGGCCGCGCCGCGCTCCAACCTGGGGACCGCGCTCCACGATACGCGCGCACTTGCGAGGTCGATACCGCCATCGACGAGAGCACGTGCCACGGCCGCGTCGATTGCGGCCCCCGCGAGAGCCTCGGTGGAGGCAGTAGCCGCCTGGAAGCCTGCTTCACGCGCCGCAGCTGCAGTGACAAGGGCGCTGCGATGAAGATCAGACAGGACTCCCAACGCCCAGATCAACGGCACCAGAAGCAACATTCCGAGAAGCAGCGACTCGATCAGAGCCTGGCCACGTTGGTCCGAGTTCCTCATACCGGCGCCTCTCTCCGCACCGAGGTTGCAACGGAGCCCACCGGAATCCGCACGGGGACGATCCCAAAGCTCTTGAGGCGGCCGGTCACCCGGACGCGCACGATCGAGAGGTCGCCGAGGGCTTGGACCGATACGGCCACCTCTATCTCCTCCACCAAGCCGCCGGCGGAAGACCTGACAACTTCCGATGCGACTGTGCGGGCGTCGTCGGCATTACGCTCCAGCTCCACGGCCGCCCGCGCTCCTTCGTGAGCAGACGCCGCAACGATGTTTCTCGCATAGAGGACAAAGGCCACCTGGATCGCCCCGAGAACCAGCATCAGCAGCAAAAGCAGGGCAAAGATGCTCTCTAACAGTGCCGAGCCTCGTTGTGTACGTGCAATCCGGAGAGCTAACAGCCGACGCTTCCGCACACCGTATCGAGGGCGCTTTCGACAATGCCCACGAGTCTGCCGCGCGCGACCGTCCATATCGCCACAACTAGAGCGCTCGTCATCAGCACTATGAGCACCCAACCCGGGACATCTCCGCGCTCGTCCTCGAGTAATGAGCAAATCCACAACCACACGATTCCCACCGCCACTCCCTTCCTGAAGCTAGTCGTCGGCTACGGCGCCAATAGATCGAGCGATACGAGCCCGGGATAGAGGGTGTAGACCACCACCACGGGCATAATCAGAAACACCACGGGAAGAAGCATCAAAACCTCTCGCTTTCCTCCAGCTTCGAGAAGAGCACGCCGACGCGCATCGCGTGCATCCTCGGCCTGGGCGCGCAACACATCCGCCAGAGGCGCGCCGCGTTCGATACCGGTAACAAGCGCGTCGACGAATCGAGCCGTGGCCGGGCCGGGAATCCTTTGCCTCAAGCTCTCGATGCCTTCTGTGACCGAGGCTCCGGCCCTCATCTCTGCGATTACCCTGGACAACTCCGCGCCGATGCCCGAGCCCAAGACAAGCGCGACGCGCCGAAACGCCGCCGGCACCGATTCACCCGACATCAGTGCCAACGTCATGAGGTCGATTGCGGTGGGAAGCTCTTCTTCGAGTACCTCGCGGCGACGCTCCACAGCGCGGCTCAACAACCAATCCCAGCCGAGAAAGCCGAAGGCGAACATCAAGGCGCTCAAAAAGGGGAGCACCCGCAAATCCATAACCGCACCGGCGGCCGAAGCAGCTCCGGCACAGAGCCAGCCGGCCAGGAGGACCGTGCCACCCCAGAAGAGTTGCTCGATGCGAAAGCGCTCCGTATCGGGCTCCCTGCCCGCTGCTTCCATGCGACGTTCCAGAACCGTTCGGGAGCCGGGAAGCTGGCTCGATACAACCGCTGTAAGCCTCTGCGACAAAGGTCCCTGGCTTCGCCGTGGCCGGGCCAGCAACGAGCTCGGCTTCCCGCGCAACCCACTGAGATAAGGCTCGACACGCTCGAAAAGCCGGGAGCCGGCAAACGGAGGAAGCGCAAGAACAGCGATCGTAAGTCCTGCGGCCGACAGCGCCACGAGCAGGGTTGTCATTCGCTCAACCGCCCCGGCTCAGGAAGCCGAGCCGCTCTTAGCATCAGTCGATAGCCCAACATCGTCACCCCGGCGCCGGTGGCAACTACGATGGCACCCGTCGATGAGTTGAAGGCGGCCGCGGCCTCCGGTCGCGCGGACATCAACAGCAGAACTATCCACGGCGCAGCAGCCGCCACACGCGCCGCCGTCACGGTCCACGACCAGCGCGCCTGCACCTCTTTGCGCACACGCAAGTCCTCTCTGACGAAGTCGCTAAGCGTTCTGAGAACTCGCACCAAATCGGTACCGCCAACATCGTGAGCAAGCCCCAAGGAAACAACGACGCGGTCTCCAACTGGATCAGAGAGCTCTGATCTCAGGCGGTTGAGGGCGGCATGAAAGCTCCCGGATGCGCGGTAGGTTGCGGCGAAAGAGGTGAAGCCGGCCCTGAGCTCTTGGGGGCCGCGCTCGGCCAGCGAGGCGCAGGTCTCGGGCAGAGAGATGCCCGCACGGACGCCAGCGATCAACGATGCGATCGCATCCGGCCACGCCTCCCTGAACGAGTGTGCGCGGCTGCGCCGGCGCGCTCGTGCCCACGCGAAAGGAATCCATGACGCCACCACCGCAAAGGCCGAGGCAAGGACGAAAGAAGCGGTGATCCCGGCGACCATCACCAGCGCGGCGACGCCGGCCCCCACACTTGCAAGCAGCATCCGGGCACCAGACATCGACGGCAGACCGGCCTCGGCCGCGAGCCGGTCGAGACGCGCTAAGGGTCTGCTGCGAGAACTGCCCTCCGCGGTCAAGCCGTCGTAGAGCAGGAGCAGGCCCAGGGCACCCAAAGCGGCTACGAAGGACCTCATCGGAGCAACTCTCTTAGATCGATTCCCACTGCTTCGAAGCGTTCCGGATGAGGGGGCCGGTGGCCCGTCCACTCGAGCCCCGCCTGGGATCGTTCGAACAGCGATGTCGTCTCAATCCGGTCTGCTTCGATCCGCCCAGTCACGCCCAGCACCTGCATCGTGCACCGGCGGCCCTCTTGCTGGCCGAGATGCACGATCAAATCGATTGCCGCGGCGACTGTGGGGACGACGAACGAATGGCTTACGTTCTCGCCGGCGAGCAACGGTAGCGTCTGGAGCTTGACGAGCGCTTCGTGTGCGCTGTTTGCGTGTATCGACGTCATTCCCGGGAACCCCGAGTTGAGGGCGACGAGCAAGTCGAAAGCCTCTTTGCCGCGCACCTCCCCCACGATGATTCGATCCGGACGCATTCGCAGGGCCTCGACTACAAGCCTCCTGAGATCGATCTCACCCTTGCCTTCGAGGTTTGCCTGGCGAGTTTGCAGCGACACGACATCGGGCAGCCCCACCTGGAGCTCGAACACCTCCTCGCAGGAGATGACGCGTTCGCCACCCGGTACACAGCCGGCAAGACAATTGAGCATCGTTGTCTTGCCGCTCTGGGTAGCTCCCGAAACGACGATGTTCAACCCTGCCCTGACCGACGCGTCCATGAACGCGGCGACCGCCGGGTCGAGAGAGCCAAGACGTACCAGCTCCTCCAGGCGGTGAGCGCGCACCACGAACTTGCGGACGTTGATGGCCCAGTGACGGCGCGTGATGTCGGGTATCACGACATGAAGCCGCGACCCATCGGGCAGCGTTGCGTCGACGAAGGGGGTCGAGAGATCGAGTCGCCGCCCGCTGGTGCGAAGCATGCGCTCAACGAGGTCGCGTATCTCCTCCGGCTCTAGTGTCACGTTCGTCAGCACATGCCGGCCTGCGCGCGCACAGAAGATGCTCGCCGGGGAGTTGATCCAGATCTCTTCTACCTCGGGATCGTCGATGAGCTCCTGAAGAGCACCGAACCCCGCAACGCGATCCAACACCGCCTTTCGCACGGCCGCTCGATCGCGAATCACCGGAAGGTTGCTTGAGTGCATACGGAGCTCGTACTCGCCCAGGACTTCGTCTATCAGGCGGGCCACCGATGTGGATGAATCGGTGGCCGGATCGACTCCACGACGCCGGACGAGCTCGCGTACCTCCTCTTCGACGAGTACCAAGGCCTTTTCCACCTATCTTCGGCCGCCCATCCTGCTGAGCACTCCTCGAGGCGGAACGACTCCTCCGACGGCCGCCGCGAGATCCCTGATTCCCGCGGGAAGTTCGGGGCCGGTCCACTTTCCGTTTTGCTCGAGGCGCTGCAGACAGAGTTGAGGCCTGTCGAAGAGCATGGCTCCCACACGTTTGCCGGTATGACGCCGCACCAGCTCGGCGACGTCCTTCTCCTCGCCACGCCGCACGCGGTTGAGCACCACGATCACGCGCTCTTCGGAGCAGATCTGCTTGAGACTCTCGAAACCCCACAGAAACGACTTGATGCCGAGGGCGTCTGCACGGACCACCGCCGCCACATGGTCGGCCGCCGCCACAGCGGCGCGAGCCATGCGATTACGACCCTCGCCTGCCCCCGGATAAGGGGAAGGATCGGGCTCGAGACAGAAACCGACGTCGCAGACGGTGAAGGCAAAGGTGGTTTGCGCAGCACCGAGCAGGCGGCGCCAGCCGAAGTCGGAGATCTCCGCCCACAGCTCCGCCCTCGGAAGGCCGGGGATCACCACCGGCCCACCGGGGGCGGCACGCCGAAGATCCGAGGCCAGGGCTCGGGCATCGAACCCCTCCTTGGCTGCGGCGTTGGCGGCCCACACGACTGTGGGCAGCTCTTCGATGATCCCCAAGGCCTGAAGGACGTCACCACCGTAGGGATCTGCGTCGATCAGCAGCGTCTCGGATGATCCACCACTGAGTTGGAGGGCGAGGCGAATTGCGATCATCGTGCGTCCCGGGGCGCCTTTGGGACCCCACACGGAGATCAGCTTGCCTCGCCGCGACGGCGACTCGAGAATCGCCGCTGGAGCTGGAGGTTGCGTGCGGCAAGCCGCCACGATGGCGTCGATCTCCTGCTCAGAATGAAGCACCGTCACCCCTCGAGTGGAGAGCTCGTGCACGGCCGCCGGGTCGTCGCTTACACCAACGATGCGCACGCCGGCATCTGAAGCCTCCTGCATCGTCTGAGGGTCGAGCCAGGCCGGAGCTCCCACTGAGACGATTGCATCGAGCTCGAGACCCCGTATTGCACCAAGCAACTCAACACGGTCGAGACACCGCATGACCAGCTCGACGACGGGATGCGACCCGATACGCACAGCAAGCGCGGGCTCAAGTTGTGGATCCCCGCTGAGGGTCACGACCCGGAGAACCCTCATTTGAAGTCTGAAGCTCGTATCGTGATGGTCGAGGGGCCGTCCGAGGGCCCGACGGTGCGGACGACATCTATCTCCCCGGTTCGAAGGGCGAACGCAATTGCAGCCGCCCTGCTCGGGGAAGTCGACACGACGATCCCCACTGCGGCTTCCCCGCCCACCACCAGTCCCGAGGCCTCGATGACGTCTGAAACCTCCGCGTTGCGCAATATCGATGTGGTGCGAGCACGGATATCGGCCGCGTCAAACGTCGCATAGACGTCTACTCGATCTCCCGGGCGCAGGGCGCCGCCTACGGCGTGCTCGGGACTTACCGGGATGCTGATCGAGCTGATCCCCTTGACCGATCCCGCGGGCGCGAGAGAAAGAGAAGGAAGAAGCTCCCCCCGGCGAAGGGATCGGGTCGTCAGTTCCCCCACGACCACCGTGGCGGCTGATGCGTAGCGGGAAAGCAGCGACGACGGAAGCTTGACCGCAACAGGCTCTAGATCTGATGAGGACAACGTGGAGTTCGCAGGTAGGTCTCGCGCCGCCGCCCACACCAGGGTCGTCGCGCGCGCTTCGCTCAGCACCCTCTGGGCGCCGGCGAAGGCCGCACAGAACAGCAAGAGACCGAGGGCGCTCCGCAGGTTGACCCACGCCGGCTTGGAGAGCCGGCGAGCTACCGGAACGTCCATCGGGACCTCTTGGGGGCTGTGGAGGCAAATAGAGGCAAAGCCGGCCAAGCGAAAGCTAGCTTTGCTAAGCTATGGGTATGAGCAGCACGCAGGACTCCGGCGAAGGACCCAGCGTCGCAGCCCGATTCATGACGCTGGAGGAGGTCGCCACCTACCTCAACGTGAGCGTCGCCCAGGTTTACGCGCTGGTGCGGAGCCACGAGCTGCCCGCAATAAAACTGGGGGGCCGAGGCGTCTGGCGCATCGACAAAGGCCAACTCGAGGCCTATATCGAACACCTCCATGAGGAGACCAGAGAGTGGATCAGGACTCACCCGCTGGCCTCTCGCGCAGAAGAGTCATCTCTGTGAAGGCGGCACGTGGAAGGTAGAGCGGCCCTTCCGTCGCCATCACGCACAGATAGTCCGAGCCGACCTCGGCAAGCCTGCCCCGAAGTCCTCCCGCCGCAGTAACAATTTCGACGAGGGCGCCTCGACGCGTCCACTCTCGCGCGAGCGCAATGAGGTCGCCGGCAAAGTTAACGGGGGCAGCAGCCGAAGCCGTGGCCTGAAACACTGCAGTCTGCCAGGTAAAGACGCGGTTCGGCGGCTCACCCACAGCACAGAAATCTTCGCCCAGCAGTGTTACGCGATACCTGGCGCCACCGGATAGGTGTGCCTCTATCCCCTGCTTCAGACGCAGCACCTCGAGCAGAGCTCGCCCCTGGCGGAGGCTGAGCGCCAGATCGGCGGCGGCCTCGTCCTCGGAGCGGGCCACGGCGGCCTCGAAAGAAGCGGCCAGGCTCGAGATGACTGGATGCAGTTCGGGAGACTCCGTCCCCATCATCGCCTACTTTCTCCCAAGGAAAGGGTGATTCTTCCATACTTTCGTGCGACTTCAGTCATCAAGAGGAATTTCTTGACAACCGTTGATGCGAGATGCAAGCATAGCCGCATCAGTTAAGGTAAACGAAGTTAAACGGAGGTAAACGGTTGCTACTTGATGCTCCTTGGGTGGATTCGGCCGTCACCCCTCTGCTCGCGGCTGCCTCCCTGTGGGCCCTTCTGCGGATACTCACGTCGCTGCCCGCCAGGCCCCGCAGAGTCTCTGCACGCGCTAACGCACGCCGAGCGGTCCCTTTCTCCTCGCTTCTCCGCTGCACCGCTACGCTTCTGAGCACCCCTCCTGCCTTCTCGGCGGACCAGGCGCCCTCCCCCCGTCGGTCGGTCGAGCCCCCCTGGTCTGAGACGAGCGGGCTCCCCCCTCTTCGCCCGCTCGTCCCGGCCAGGGCAATCGATCCGCCGCCGAGCGAGGACAGCGTTGTCGACCTGGACGGATTTGGAGCGGGCGCTTCCTACCGGCCCCTACAACGACCGAACGCCGATATCGTCGGAGATGAGCCACAGAGACGAGGGCAAGGAACCCTGCTCTTTCCCAGCCGCATCGAGCCGCTGCCCCAGCCACCCCCACCGATCGGCGAGCGGCCGAGCGATCCGCGGCGCGCACCCTCATCCGAGTGCCGTGGCCGTTACCGGGTGGTTGCCGGGGACTCGCTGTGGACTATCGCCGGCCGGGTTCTCGACACCGAGGACCCTCGCCGCATCGCCCGCTACTGGCCTCGCATACATCGCGCCAACCGCAGCCTGATCGGAACGACCCCCAACTTGATCAGGCCCGGCTGGGTGCTCGAGCTGCCGCCAGAATGCGATTGACGCGCAGCGCGGCACTCAGGTCCGGCGGTGGCCCTCCCCCTTTCATCCTGCAGGTTGTCGCCCGAGTCGGCCCTGGGAGTGCGGCCTCAACCGACCAGGCGACGGCCTGCCAGGATGATCTTCGGTAACGAGCCGTGTAACGTGATGCCATGGCATCCAGGGCATGCGCACCACAGCCTGCGAAGCCGTGCCGCCTGCCGGCCTACGACCGCTGTGACGAGGAAGACCCCGCGAACTGACGCGCCGCGCGTCAACCACGCAACGAGTCCGTCCTCACCCACTCCGCTATTCAGGAGGGCACAGCCATGCCCAACCACCTCGTACACCGCCGCGTCCCCATGCTGGTCGCCGCGACCGCCTGCTGGGGAATCGGCACCGTCCTCACCAAGCAAGTCCTCGGCGAGGTCGCCCCGCTCACCCTGCTGCCCATCCAACTCGCCGCCAGCTGCCTGCTGCTCGCCGCAATCGCCGTGCTTACCCGAGCCCGGCGCGACCGCAGCAGCCGGTTCAGGTGGCCATTACAGACGGGGGCGCTCGCCGCCCTCGGCGTCCTCAACCCCGGTCTCGCATACGCCCTCGGCCTCCTTGGCCTGAGCTCCATCAGCGCCAGCATGTCGGTGCTCCTGTGGGCAGCCGAGCCCGTCCTCATCCTGCTGCTCGCGGCGGCCTTGCTCCGTGAACGTATCCCAGGAGCGCTCGCCGCGGCTCTCGGAACTGCGATCCTCGGAGTACTCTTGGTCGTCTATCAGCCCGATGCCGCCGGCGACACCGCCGGCATCGCTCTTACCTTGTCCGCGGTCGGCGCCTGCGCCCTCTACACCGTGCTCATACGCCGCCTGCTCCTCGACGACGCGTCCCTGGCTCTCGTGCTCACACAACAAGTCGCCGCGCTTCTGTTCGCGCTGCTACTCGCCACAGCGGTTCAGCTGATCACCGGCAAGGGATGGTCGGCAGGAAACCTGCCCGGCACAACCTGGATAGCCGCGGCCGCATCTGGGGTCCTCTATTACGGGCTCGCATTCTGGTTCTATCTCGCCGGCCTACGCTACATACCCGCATCGGTGGCCGGCGCTTTCCTGCCACTCATCCCTGTCTTCGGAGTCGCGGCTGGATACCTCGTCGGAGAACGGCTCGGAGGCCGGCAATGGACCGGCGCAGCCATCGTCGTCATCGCCACGGCCGCGGTCGCCCTCATCAGACTCGAGCCGAACAGACAGTTCCGCGGGCTCTAATGTGATCTGCTCATGTTGGTAACCAGAAAACAGAGCCTCAAAGCAACCGACCTCGACGGCGAGCCCGTGGAGCTCTCGCTGGTGGTTGCGAAGAAGTTATACCGCTGCCCCGGATGTAGGGAGCGAATCGAGGTTGGCAACGACCACGTTCTCGTTCGCTACGAGGCTCTCTACCGGCACCAGCACTGGCACCAGGCCTGCGCCGCCAACATGGCGAGACGCGAGCTCAGGGGATTGAGAGAGGTGGCGGCCGAACGTTCACAGCTCTCGCCCGGCGCCCGTCGGCAAGCGGCATTGCGAAGACGGCGCAGAGAGGACCGGCGCTAGCGCTCGGCGCCGCAATGGGCCCGGCACAACTTGCGCAACACCAACTTTGACTTCCTGCCCACAACCCGTGTGGGTAGAGCGCCAATGTTGCCGAGAGCCGTCGCAGTTGAGAGCTCAATAGTGTGCCTGCCGGAGGAGATCAGTGTCTTCAACTAGGAGTCTTGATGCTCCTTAGAAAGGAGGTGATCCAGCCGCACCTTCCGGTACGGCTACCTTGTTACGACTTCACCCCAATCGCGGATCCCACCTTCGACGGCTCCCTCCAAATGGTTGGGCCACCGGCTTCGGGTGTTACCCACTTTCGTGGTGTGACGGGCGGTGATTGCGATGCTTTGGAACCTAGCTCGCATTCCCACCGGACAAGCGCATCTCGCGCATCCGGCGAACCCGATTCAACCCTTCTTGTTGTGCTCGGTCAGTTTGGCAGCGAGTTGCTTCGCCATTTGCAGGCCTTCAGGGGTCAGGTGATCCCTGGTTGCCATTAGCCGGACAAGTTCTGAAAATAGATCAAACGCCCTGAGTTTGCGACCAAAGAGCTGATGCTCTTCGAAGAACGGCACAACCTTCAAATGAAGATCCGAAAGCCTACTCACTCGGTACTTAGCGTGAGGTTTCCAGCCTCGGTCTTCATAGCCACGATAGCGGCCGAAATCCAGGTCATGCACGTTTCCGCAATCCAGATGCGCTCTTACAATTTCCAGCACTTCGCGATCGTCGCTGCGCATCTCTATGCAAAAAGCAGGTCTGATGCGCCAACCTGATCGATATTTCTTGTCCTTGCCGCTTTCGGCATAGAAGCAACCTTCTCCTACGACCAGCCCAGCAACATGTTCGGGCGTCACTCTCTGTGACATCGGTTTTGTCCTTTGCCGACGGATCGGCTACTACGACTCAGCTGACTTCCTATGATGGGATTCAGGTTCCCTAACCATCATAGGATCTCCATGGGTCACGTCGATGGCGATTTCAGACATTCCCAACAGGCACTTCCTAACTGCGACTTCATCATGGTACACACATGACTCGCCGCGGCCTTTTCGTTGAGACTGTCCTTTGTTTCGGACCCTTCAGACGACCGTTACCGGTTACGTCCTGTCCTTCCCTACGCTGTGCAAGATGCACAGGAGCGGATTTGCACCGCTTCGTCATCGACGCTGCCACGCGCCTTTAATTGTGTACAAGGCCCGGGAACGTATTCACCGCAGCGTTGCTGATCTGCGATTACTAGCGACTCCGCCTTCATGGGGTCGAGTTGCAGACCCCAATCCGAACCAGGCGCGCTTTTTTGGGATTCGCTCCCCCTTGCGGGATCGCAGCCCTTTGTAGCGCGCAATGTAGCATGTGTGCAGCCCTAGACATAAGGGCCATGCGGACTTGACGTCATCCCCACCTTCCTCCGAGTTGTCCCCGGCAGTCCCCTTAGAGTCCCCGGCTTTACCCGCTGGCAACTAAGGGCAGGGGTTGCGCTCGTTGCGGCACTTAAGCCAACACCTCACGGCACGAGCTGACGACAGCCATGCATCACCTGTGCTAGCCCCGTAAGGACACGGGCTTTCACCCGCTTTAACTAGCATGTCAAGCCTAGGTAAGGTTCTTCGCGTTGCATCGAATTAAGCCACATGCTCCGCCGCTTGTGCGGGCCCCCGTCAATTCCTTTGAGTTTTAGCCTT
>JALZJN010000269.1 GCA_030859735.1 Actinomycetota bacterium | reverse complement strand
CCATGTCCGGCAGATGGACATCCAAGAGAATGAGGTCGGGTATATGTTCCCGCGCGAGCTCAAGGCCGATGCCGCCTTGAAGAGTTGACAGCAGCTCGACGTCCGGACGCTTGGAGAGAATGTGCTCGACGAGCTTGAGGTTGGAGAGATTGTCTTCGACATAGAGGAGAGTATGGGATCCGTACTCATCGCCAAAAAGGTGCGCCGGCGCGTCAGCCGTCTCGACCTGCTCCACGGGGGGCGGAAATACCGCGGCCCTCAGGCGGATCGAGAAGGTCGTCCCCTGCCGCTCAACGGTGCGAACGGACAGTTCACCGCCTATCGCCTCGGTCATTTTTTTTGACAGCGCCAGCCCTAACCCGGTCCCCTCTATGCCCGATTGTTCCGCCCCGAGGCGGTCGAACGGCACGAAGAGGCGTTCGAGCTTGTCCCTGGAGATACCCGGCCCGTCGTCCCCGACCTCGAGGATCGCGGAGTCGGCCGTATAGTTGCAGGCGATCCACACCTTCCCGCCGTCAGAATTGTACTTGATCGCGTTCGAGAGAAGGTTCAGCAGAACTTGCTTGAGGCGCTGCCGATCCGCAAACACATGTAGAAGGGCATCCGGCTTCTCTGGTAGCGCGATCGAGATGCGCCTGTGATCGGCTAGCGGCGTTACCAAGCTCACGCTCTCGTCGATGACTTCATGGATTGAAACGGGCTCTAGCGACAGGGTCATCCGGCCGGCCTCGATGCTGGATATGTCGAGAACCTCGTCGATGAGCTGAAGAAGATGGCGGCCACCCTTGATCAGTTCGGTCACGCTTTCTGCTTGGTCGGAAGTGAGGTCGTCCATCGCCAGTAACTGACCAAATCCGAGTATTCCGTTCAGGGGAGTACGAAGCTCGTGACTCATCCGAGGCAGGAACTCGCTTTTGGCAAGGTTTGCGCGTTCTGCTGCTCGACGCTCTCGATCGGCGACCTCGGATGCTACGCGCACTGCATGCTCACTCGCCCGGAGAGCAGCTTCCGCCGTTCGTCGAGCGCTGACGTCTGTGAATGCGGCGGCCGCGTACCGGATTTCCCCGTTTTCGTCGCGGATAGGACCCGCCCACACCTCCAGGGGCACTGCATGCCCATCAGGTCGGCGCACCTCGATGTCGTCGACGGTTACCGTTTCCCCGGCCAGCGCGCGGATGACAGGAAGACGTGGGGTGGGGTATGGGTGTCCGGAACCAGCTACGCATAGCCCGTAGGCCTCCGTCAGATCGGTTCCCCCCACAGATGAGTCGGCCACTGCCCCCAACAGGTCCTGGGACGCATAGTTGGAATAAATGGGGCATCCTTGCTTGTCAACCACGAATACACCGATGGGCAGTTCCTGCATGAAGCTGAGCACTCGCTGTTCGCCGTCTCTTATCGCCTGCTCCATCCGCTTGCGTTCATCAATATCCCTGAAGGTCACTACGGCGCCGTGGACGCCGCCGGAGTCGACGATGGGATTCGAAGAGTAGGCAGCGGAGAAAGACGTGCCGTCTCTCCGCCAAAAAACCTCGTCTTCTACCTCACAACCCTCGCCGTCAGTAATGGCTCGATGGATCGGACACTCCTCCACGGGGTAGGTAGAATTATCGGCCTTCGAGTGGTGGATGAGATCGTGCATGGCTTTTCCGATCAGTTCCTCAGGTGTGCATTTCAGGAGTTGCCCTGCAGCACGATTTGCCATGGTGCAGCGACCGTTTACGTCGATTCCGTAGATACCCTCCGTGGTGGTGTCGAGCAATACTCGGGTAGCGTGCGACGATTGTTGCTCGTCGCTCATGAAAACCTGCATCTCCTGCTGAGCTTCCCTAAGCCGGACGATCGCATAGAGTATGGCCGGAAACACGAGCAGACCTATCGCGGATGCAGCCTCAACAAGACTGAATCTGCCTCCGGAACTCAAGGCCTCGATCAATACGCGGACTCGGATGACGCCTGCGAGGGCACCTTCGATAATCAGCAGCCACAGGAGAGCGCTCAAGAAGCGCTGCCACCTCGAAAACTTCACCGACAGCGAGGCTGTCTGGACCACTGATCCACCCGCCATCAAATTTTACAAGCCCTCGCCTCGTGCGGCATGGGGCGACTGAAAGACGAATGAGTTGGTTTGTCGCCCATCACACAGCCCGCCTTCGCGAAGGGACGCTCCAAGTCCTCACAAAGCCAGAGCAAACCGGCGGTCCGCGCGTTGTCCATCTCAATTCGCTGTGTCTGGGGGACCGACCACGCTCGCCTGGATGGTCGTACGTGCGCTAGCGCCTCCAAGGGTCGGGGGATACCAGGAGTGCGACCGACGGTGGACAACGTCTCCCCTGAGCCCGCGCAGGTGGCTGGTGCGTCTCAGCGATGGTCGTGCCTGAAAGCGATCTTTGCAGCCCATTTGAGCCTCGAGCATGCCTTTGTCCACGGGGATCCTCACCTCGATCGTTGCACGCGAAGCTCGCGATCCCGAGATCCCGGTACGGTCCACTTTCCCGTGTGGCTACTCATCAAAGGTGTATCGGCCTTAAGGCTGGTGACCTTAGGAGGTCCGCCACTTTGTTGAGCCCCCTTTCCCAGGAGGCTTCCGCTTGATTTGGCGTCCCGGCTTGGCTTGAGTAAGGTTGCCTCGTTAGGGGCTGCGGGAACATGAACGAGGTGTGATGGCGAGAACCCGAGGGATTGGGATGTTCTGGGAACAGGGCGAGGGCTCCGATGGGTTTATTTGACCTCACCTTGACCGTCCGTCGAGAGGAACTTGGTTTTTCCCAGGCCGAATTGGCAAAGCGCCTCGGTGTATCACAGCAGACGGTGTCGCGCTGGGAAAGCGGCGCGGCCATTCCTCAGCCTGAGCGAATAATCGCCTTAGCCGAACTTCTGGGCCTGGAGGAGGTTCGTTTGCTGGGCTATGCGGGGTACCTTCCAAAGGCCGACCGGTCGCATTACTGGGAAGAGTTTCGGACCATGTATGAGGGCATCGTCGAGCTGTCCGACAAAGAACTAGTCCTCTTGTTGGACAAGGCGTGGCAGGAGCACCGGCGGAGGCAGGGGTTCGAGGCCCCCCAAGAGCCCCCGGCCAGCAATGAGTAGCCCAATAAGAGTGACCGGCGGAAACTCAGCACGGCAAGGGCTCTCCTAAGAGGCGGGATTCTCCTGTGGTCGATTGCTGGAAGGAGGCTTCTGGCCGCTTCGTCGAGCGGGGATCCTTTCCCCTTCTCCCCGAGGGTTGGTGAGCGACACAACCTATCCTTAACCCCCTCCTAAGGTTGACCCTCCTGTACATCTCGGGCGGAGTTAAGTTCTGAAGGGATCGCAAGCGAGCCGAAAGGACACATGAGGTCAGTCTCTCTGGTGACGGTTATCGCCCACGCCCACCTCAGACAACGCGATACAGGAATCCTGAGGCCGGCATCAGCGCTCCCGTGCGAGCCCGCGTTAGCTGTTCATGGTGTGATGTTCCAGAAGAAGGGGGAAGGCGAAGGCGCTTTGCATGCGAGGGTCGGGAGTGCCCTCTCGCTAGCCTTGGTCCCCTCAATCTGGGGGACGGTGAGTGGCCACCGGGGGTGAGCTACACCGATATCTCGATGGCGCGGAGGAAGGACTCGGTCGAGGGCAGGCCGGCTCCGAAACCTTAAGGGTGACGATTCAGTCTTAGGCAGCGATGGGGAGGTGGGCTACCGGAGCCACCCCCGGCACACGGATCCGAGACTGGATGTTCCAGAAATGTTCTGGAAACCATCCTTTAGGGCGTGGCCGACTACGCACTAGTGTCTCTGAGCTGCGTTTTTGGTGGTGGCCCCAACGGGATTCGAACCCGTGCTCCCGCCTTGAAAGGGCGGCCGGGGGATCGAGTCGTGACTTGCGAAGATGCACTCAAAATGCTCGATACTCGAAGAACCGGAATGGAGATATAGGTAGCCTTCCGGCGGCCCTCCGGTTTCCAGTCGGGCGAGTTGGGACTTTCTCACCCCGCTGACCTGCTCAACCAGGACTTTCCGATGTCTACCACCGTGCCCGTATCGCACATGAGGCACACACAATGGCAAGATCTGACTGAACCGATTGTCGAGACCGCGTTTCTGCGGAGCATCAAGCCCGACGGCTGACGGCGTGCGACCCCACTCAATCGAGTCGGAAGCGGTTCTCCTCGAAGAAGGCGCGACCTGCACCCGTGAGGATCCGGAAGGAGCCTTGTCGTCGAAGGCTCGCAGTTCCCTGATAGAAACCAGCGACGCCTCGAGGATCGTAGCCTTCTTGAATCGCCAGGGCTCGAGCTTGGTCCTCATGGAGGCGTCCGTAGGGAGCATCGTAGAAGTGTCGTAGGTAGCGAAGCGTGCGTCGCCAACGCCAGCCGGGCTCCTGCTCCTTCTCCGCGGAAATCGGATCGAGAACCACATCTTCGATTAGATCCGCGAGCTCATTCGCTTCGAGTCGTTGACTCGAATCCGCGTGAAGGTGTTCGTCGAAAAGCACGCCATCTGCCTTGAGAGCGTCGAGCACATCACGCGTGTCGGTCGGGTCGGTCCAATGGAAACCAGGCGCGACCTGTCCCCGGGCGTTCAAGACGCGATGGGAGTTTAGAAGACCCGGCGTCGATGTGATGTACTGTCCGAGAGGACCGGGCGCGTGCCCGATCAGCTCTGCAAGGTCCGTGTAGGTCGTCCACCTCCCTGGGGGCAAGGCTGCCAGCGTGGCGTGAACGCGACTCCAGTCTCGGCCCTCCGGCGCATCGACGACACCTGAGAGTGGGGCGGGCCAGATTTTGACGGCTCGATCTGCCAACTCATCAGCTCTGGCCAAGATCTCCCGTTGTCCCCAGCGTCCCACCGGCATGACTGCCCGGTTCAGCTCGAGATGGCTGTCTCCGAGGATCTGACTCTTTCGCTCGATCGGGTCATTGGACAGCTCGCTGTTGTAGGCGGTGATCGTCAGGTTGCCGAGCGTGTGGAGGAGCTCGGCGTGAATCGATTCGGGGTCATCGCCCTCGACCGCAAGGGTCTCCCTCCACTCGTCGGTAAGCGATTGCGGCATCACATGCTCGATGGAGAGTGCAACCTCCTCCCAGTCGATCTGCTCTTTGTGCTCGTAGCTCTCTTCCAGGCGTCGAAAGACAAGCATCTTCTGATCCTGCCGGCCCTGGTAGTAAAAGGGTTGGCTCCGGATCGCCTCGCGCAGCCGGCGGTCGGAGGGCCAGTACTTCCTCTCACCGGACAAGGCATGACGCACCGCTTCAGCGAGGGGCATGTCTTCCGGAAGTTGCGGGACCAGCGCGCTGAAGATGCGGTTCAGGTTGTTCGTAGGCACCACAGCGAGCATCCGACGAACGAGGAAGCTTTCCACGTATCCGAGCACTGTGACGATTTCTTCAGATGAAGTCACGCCGCGGTCGAGCAGATCGTACAGGTGCAGCAACAACGGGTACGTTGTCGAAGCCCCCCATCGATTCAAGCGCTCGAGCGCAGCCCTAATCGCTAGATTGGGCTCTGTTTGCGGTTGAACCATGCGTTGGAAGAATCGGGCTCTTCTTGATAGCTCGAAAACCTCAGCCTCCACAGCGTTCTCGTCTCCTTCAAAGGGACGCAATCGATCCTGTTGCCCGCGGTAGATGTCCTGTCTCTTGATCGTCGTCTTGCCGCGCAGCACGAGATCGACGAACACGAGGGTCTCCAGTTGCGCCGGCGTCAGCATTTCCTGCATGGGCTGCCACACCTGCTTGTAGACTTCCTCGGCTTTCGTGGGCAAGAGCATGAAGACATAGTTCCGGAGCAGGTCCGCCTGCGTGAGCCGAACGCCACGATCGTTCAATGACTCAAATATTCGATGCACGTTGTCACTTGCCTGAGCTGTGATCGCAACGAACCGCAACCGCTGCCGTATGACATTTTCCAGGCGTTCGCAATTCAGGGGCAAGTTGTCCGGACCGGGCTGTGTAAGGCGCTTGCGGAAGAACCGGTAGGCGCTTCCAACACCACCGTCCCGTTTCGAATCGTCAGATCGTATGCACGCGAAGAATGACTCCCTATCCGACTGTGTTGGGAGCAGGCGGTAGTAGGCGAGTCCCTTCTCGTACTTGTTGATGAGATAAAGTTCGTTGAAACGCTCGACGGTGGGTTTGGACCCCATATGGTCGCGCAGGGCACACAGCGCCAGCAGGAGGGTCGTCAGTCGCTGCTGGCCGTCGATGACGAGGAACGAATTGACGCCGTGGGCCTGGATCATCGGCGACGGGGCAAGGACGACGCTGCCGAGGAAATGGGTGGGCGCGGAGTGCTCGATCGCGCCTGCCTCGTCGGGCGTCAGCAGGTCGTATTGCTCAAGGACGTCGTCCCAGAGCTGGCTCAGCTGCGAGTCGACCCAGGCGTACTGACGCTGGTAGAGAGGGACTTGGAACTGCTTCTGGCCTTCGATGAGCGTTATTAGGGTGCTCTCGCCTACCTGCATCATCTCACCTTCTCGAGTCGAGAGTCGGGGGGGTTTCGCGTACAGTACCGCTGAGGATGACGTGGGTTGTGAAGTCAGCGTTCGGAGCCACGGTCAAGCTACGGATTGGCAGCCCAACAGCGAAGGATGCCCAACGGGCTGCAGGGACTTCTCTCAGCCAGCCGCCTCCCGCTCATAGAAGGTCTGGAGCTCTTTGAGGGCGCCGGCTACTACTTCGGTGAGATCAGCCCTGGAGTGGTGCCCTGCGCTGCCACAGTCAGTGCCGAGACGAACTGTGCTCTCTATCGTTTCAGTGGGGGAGAACTTACGATGACGTCGCCGGGATTGCGGCTCGCCACTTCTTTGAAAGGATTATCCTGTGATGGGGCCGGCTCCAGCAAGTGTTTGCCGAGCGAACCTTAGGCGTAATAGTTACGTTAAGGCACCCGGTCAGCCTTGCCACCATTCATCAAGGTTGTTTCTCCTCACACGACCCAACTTCTAATACCCCCTTTGCACGTTGAGTCGATTAGCTCTAGTGTCTCTTCGGAAGAAGTGTCGCAAGATTCCTTCGAGCTCCTCTATCTCTTGGTCTCTGATGTTGTCGTAACCTTCGAACACCGAAAAGTGGGTCCATTGGTCGCGTTTCGTCTTGCTTCGTAGGTGGGCATTGAGGCGCCCTCGGACGCTTTGCTTGGCCAAGCCCAAATACACCACATCGAACTTGCGAAGGCGTGGGCGATGCTTCAAAAGAACGTAGATGCCTCTAGTCCCGGGGGGAATCGACTTGAGACTGTCTCGCGATCGGAATTCGGCACACCTTCGAATGAGGCGAAGCTCGGTCTCTGGCATGCAATTGATTATGAGGTACGAACGGACGGTCGGCGGGCGTCCCAAATGAACAAGGCAAAAGAAACCCTAATTTGACTCCAGAACCCCGGAGGGGACTTCGTCACCTACTGGTTCGAGAAAGCTGGGGACGCTCTCAAACAGGGGGCGGCTAGCCGGGCGGCCTCCTGTAATTGTCTGGCGATGGCGCCGAGCGACGCGCCGGAGCTGTGCATCTGGTCAACCCTGCTGCGCACTTCCTCGGGAAGAGATCTGGGCCGGCCAACCTCAGCCGGGGCATCCGAGGGCCCATCGTCTAGCTGCTGGCCCCTGCCTCCAGCAAGTCCTTGAGCGTTGCAAAGTCGTTCTTGAACTGACGCTCTGCCTGTCGGCCCACTAGAGGCTCGGCGAGCTTGAAGAATCCACCGGGTTCCCCTTGAGCCTCAACCTTAACGATCGTTGTCCCCTCCCTCGGCTCGAGGGTATGGCTGATCTGGAAGGGAACGGGACCGGAGACGACCCGGAGGTCGAACCTCCTTGGTGACTCGTAGGCCGTAACCTCAGCCTGAGATTCGATCCGGCGGCCCAGGAAGTTGCGCACGTTGGTCACCCGGGTGCCCACGCTCATCAGCCCGGAGGAATCCTGCCTCGACTCAGAGACCATCGATTGCCACTCTGGCAACTTCTCCGGATCGGTCAAATAAGCGAAGACCTCCTCCGCCGGTCGATCGACCACTTCGGTGATCTCGAATCTGATCATGGACTCACTCCTGTGCGACAGGTCTGATTTCGAGCCACCTTACACTATCAAACTTCCCTTGTACGAGCGGGTCAGCCCTCTCGACGTGGCGTTCTAGAGGCAGCAACTCTGGTACCGATTGTTGCCAAACCCGACTGGCGTGCAGGACATCAAGTCGTTATGGAATCCCCTCGCTGGGCACCTTCAGCAGTCGCTTCATTGAACTGGTCGGTATGCCGCCCAGCACCTACCGGCACCACGCGGCGGGCGCGACGGTGGGGATGCCGCCGTGCGTGGCAAACAGGTGACCAGACCGATCAGGAATCGAGAAGCGCCGGTCACCGAGGTCACCTAGAGTGACCGCCATGGACATCACCATTCACGCGAGCTTCCTCCCGCACAATGACCCGGACGCCTCCCTGGCCTTCTACCGCGACACCCTCGGCTTCGAGGTCCGCAACGAGGTCGAATACGGGGGGCAGTCTTTTGAAGACTATTCGTGGGGATTTGATGAAGCAAGGCAAGGGTGGAACGCAACAAAACATCAGTCCAACCATCGCAAAAGCCCACTCGATCAGCCTTCCTCCGATCTCGATATACGGGACCGACTACGGGTTCCACAGTCCCACCTGGATCACCAGGTTCACCGACATGACTCGGCAGGCTGCGGCCTACCGCGACAGACGGATCCTGCTGGCCGGCGACGCGGCGCACGTGCATTCCCCGGTCGGTGGACAGGGCCTCAACACCGGTGTGCAGGATGCGGTGAACCTGGGCTGGAAGCTGGCCCAAGTGGTTCATCAGACAGCGCCGGAAAGCCTCCTAGATACCTACCACGCGGAGCGCCACGCGGTCGGTGCCCGCGTGCTGCGCACCACGATGGCGCAAGTCGCGCTCATGCGCGTCGACGGTCGCATCGAGGCGTTGCGCGACATCGTGTCCGAGCTGCTGAGCATGGACGAGTGGACGGCTTTCCTCTCAAGAGACGCCCAAGCAAACATCCGTCAGCGGTCAGCCGCTTAGCGCGAATCTGAGCCCGCTACTCATTCGGCTTGACGGCGACGAGACGCTCGACAACCCCTGCTCGCATCCTCTCCTGCTCCTGGATGTCGAGGCCTTCATCTCTCACGTGTTCCGCAGGTCGACGTGTCATGTACTCACCTTCGGTCCGCGACGTCACGGCCTCGAGCAGTCGCTGGAACCAGAGAATAGGTTTCACGGAGCTCTGGATGTGGTCGACGAATATGAGGCGTCCTGCCGGCTTAGCAACGCGCTTCATTTCAGAGATGGCTCGAATCTCATCGGGAACGCTGCACAGCGAGTACGTGCAGACGACCGTGTCAAAGCTCATGTCGGGGAAAGGAAGTGCCTGTGCATCGCCCTCCTTGAGTTCGACCAGCCGTCCAAGCTTCGCGGCCCGGCTCCGAGCAAGCTCCAGCATTTCGGGACTGAGGTCGAGTCCTGTCAAGCGGACGTAGGATGGGTAGTGGGGAAGATTCAAACCCGTACCGATGGCAACCTCGAGGGTGTCTCCGGTGGCGCGCGAGCACGCCCAGGCTCTGTGTTCCGACCCAAATACCCGTCTCTCGCAGAATCCCATCTGCTTGTCGAACCTCGGAGCGTCTTTGGCGTAGGCACGCCGTCGGAGCTGATTGGCCTCGGCTCGTTCGGCTGGAGAGAGAGATCGGTCCGTCACGACCCCAGTCTCTCCCAGAACTGCAGCTACCCTGATTTGGGCAGCCTTCAATAGACAGCCGCCATCTCCCTCTCGTAACCGATCAGGCTGAGGTAAGGGAGAAAGGCTCATTGTGCTTGACTGGAGGCGATGACTCCGAGCTAATCGGGCGGGATGTTCTGGTTGAGCCGGAAGAAGTTGCCGGGGTCGTAGCGGCGTTTCAACGCTTTCAGGCGATCGTACTTGTCCCGCCCGTAGGCCTGCCGGATCGCCTCCTCGCCTTGGTCCATGAGGAAGTTTACGTAAACGCTTGTGTGGTGGGGCTCGAGGGCGGACCAGTAGGTGCGGGCCCACCCACGCTCGGCCTCGAAACCCTCCGCGGTTTCGCTGTTGCCGTTGATGTTGAAAGTGAACGCGGCATCGCGGCCGTTGAAGGCGGTCTCGGACCCGCCCACCCGGGGGACCGCCCCTCCCAGTTGCCACAGGGCGACGCTCGTGATCGGGGAGACGATTCGGCTTCCGTGCTCGACCATGACGTCGATCACGTCGTCGCTGAGCTCGGCGACGTCGCAGGCGCGGAGGTAATACCACCAGCCATGTCGGAAGGTGGCGTCGAACATCGCCTGATGAGCGAGGTAGGGCTTGGGCTTGCACAGGTCGAGCACCGGGTTGCCGAACTCCCTGAGCGGCCGCACGACCTGCTCGCCCTTCTCGACCGGTCCCGAGTAGCAGCACCCGACGCTCAGCACCAGCTCCCCGTGAAGCTCGGGCGGGACGAACGGAAGCGGCAGCATCCTCCGCTGCACCACGATTGTCATCAGCTCGTCCGGCGCGTCGGCGATCCAATCCCGATAGAAGCGCAGGACCTTCGGTGACTCCTCCATCGGCCAGAGGATCGGTCCGGCGAGCACGATCGGGCCCACCGGATCGAGGCGGAACTCGAACTCGGTGACGATCCCGAAGTTGCCACCCCCACCGCGCACCCCCCAGAACAGGTCGGGGTTCTCCGTCGCGCTCGCCCTCACGAACTGGCCGTCGGCGGTGATCAGGTCCACCGAGAGAAGCCGGTCTATCGTCAGCCCGTGCTTTCGATGGAGCCAGCCGATTCCGCCGCCGAGCGTGAGGCCCGCGACCCCGGTGTGCGTGACGATCCCGCCCGTCGTCGCGAGGCCGAACTGCTGAGTCTCGCGGTCGAGCTCACCCCAAAGCACACCAGCTTGAGCCCTCGCCGTGCGCGCCTCTGGATCGACGCGGATTCCCCTCATCGGTCCCAGGTCGATAAGGATCCCGCCGTCGCAGACGGAGTGACCGGGGAAGCTGTGTCCCCCGCCGCGGACGGCCACCACGAGGCCCGTCTCCCTCGCGAATCGTACGGCCGCGATGACGTCCGCCACTCCGGTACAGCGGGCGATCAACGCCGGGTGCCTATCGATCGAGCCGTTCCAGACCCTGCGGTGTACATCGTAGGTCGGGTCCGCTGGTCGGACCAGCTCCCCCCTGAACGACGCCCCGAGCTCGTTGAACGCGTCCCGATCGAGTTCGATCTCAGCACCGATCGCGTTCATCGACGCTCGCTGCGACGGCCCCGGCGGGGGCCCCGATCGATGCTGTCGCCATGCCCGCCCATACGACTAGAGCTTCGTTGGTGAACGGTGGACTGTCAAGGCTATTGTCTGACTCCGCGGGAACATTGGTTAGCGGTTCACTCGGTCCCGCTCACCCTGCTTAGAATCGTCCCTGGATGACCGATCGGATCGAGGTTGTCGTTGTCGGCGCCGGTCAGGCCGGGCTCGCGGTCAGCCCCGAGCTTACGCACGCGGGTGTCGCCCACGTCGTGCTCGAGAGGGGCCGGGTTGGGCAGAGCTGGCGCGGGCGCTGGGACAGCTTCTGTCTCGTCACTCCGAACTGGTTCCTCCAGCTCCCCGGCCATCCCTACGACGGCGGCGACCCCGACGGCTTTATGCGCCGCGATGAGGTCGTGCCGCACCTCGAGCGCTACGCGGCAGAGGTCGAAGCGCCGGTGCGGGAGGGCATCGCGGTAACCTCGCTGCGGCCGGGGCCCGACGGCGGTTTTCTCCTGGAGACCTCGGCCGGAGAGATCGTGGCCGGGACGGTGGTCCTCAGCACCGGCGCCTATTAGCGGCCCCACCGACCGGCAGGCGCGGCCACGCTCCCCGCCGGTCTGCTTCAGATCGATGTCGAGGACTACCGCAACCCGGCGGACCTGCCAGCGGGTCCAGTGCTGGTGGTCGGCAGCGGCCAGTCCGGCTGCCAGATCGCCGAGGAACTCTACCAGGCCGGCCGTGAGGTCTTTCTGGCCTGTGGGCGGGCTCCGTGGTTCCCCCGCAGGCTGGGCGATCGTGACCTCTCTTGGTGGGCGCTCGAGACAGGGTTCCTCGACGCGCCCCTCAGCTCGTTGCCAAGCCCGGCCGCTCGGTTGGCCGCCAACGTGCAGGCGACGGGCGCCGGCGGCGGCCACGACCTCCACTACCGGACGCTGCGGAAGATGGGCGTCACCCTGCTCGGGCACTTCCTCGGCGCCGACGGCCGTCGCGCCCAGTTCGCACCGGACCTCGGCGAGAGCGTCGCCTGGGGTGATGAGCGGAATGCGCAGCTCATGGATCTGGTCCGGAAGCTCGTCGCCGAACGCGGCCTGCCGCAACAGCAGATCCCCGAGCCGGAGCCGTTCATCGGCGAAGCGCCGGAGGAGGTGAACCTGAGCGGCTTCGGTGCGGTCGTATTCGCAGGTGGTTTTCGGCCCGACTACGAGTCCTGGGTCCGCTTCCCGGGCGCGTTCGACGAGCTCGGCTTCCCGGTCAACGAGGCCGGGGCCAGCACCGTCGCCCCGGGGCTCTACTTCCTCGGCGTCCACTTCCTCCGCAAGCGCAAGTCATCGCTCTTGAACGGGGTAGGCGAAGACGCCGCCATCGTCGCCCGCCAGATCTCCGCACGACAGGTCTAATCAGCCACGTGAGCTTGCCAACGGCTGCTGGTCGTCGGTTCGGATCGAACAGCGACGCCGCAGATTAGGGGAGGCCCCCTAACGTGTGGGGGTCGGTGATCCATTGGGATGCAAACTTTGTGTACACACCCTCCGATAATCAAAACGGGGGCGCGCACGCGAAGCGAAAACAACCAAGAGTCGTCACGCGCAGCGTGTGGTTGCGCGGAGGAGTTAGCGGACTAAGGTTGCGTCAGAGGGAACGAACTGATCTCGGCGCGCCGCAGCGAACAGGAAGAGGTTCTGCCCAGGTCGAGTGAGCTAGACGTCGTCCTGTATATAGCCTCTGGCCTGCGGAGTTACATAGTGGCCCCAACGGGATTCGAACCCGTGCTACCGCCTTGAAAGGGCGGCGTCCTGACCTGGCTAGACGATGGGGCCTGC
>JALZJN010000152.1 GCA_030859735.1 Actinomycetota bacterium | reverse complement strand
AACGGAGAGGTCGCAATCGTGGATCTCGCGGGTCAGTTGGACGGTACGGCCGAGAGGACGCTGAACGAAGCCTGGGAGGCGGCGGGAGACGCGCCGGTCGTCGCCCTCAACTTCACGAAGTCCACCTACATCAACTCCACCGGCATCGCACTGATCGTCGGGCTTCTGGGAAAGGCGCGCGTCGAGAACAAGAAGGTCCGAGCCTTCGGGCTGATGGACCACTACAAGGAGATATTCAGCATCACCCGTCTGTCGGACTTCATCGAAGTCCACGGGGACGAGGCGGGAGCAATCGGCGACCTGGCGGCGAACGCCTAAGTGGCACGGACCGGGGAAGTTGTCCCTGAGAGGAGGACGGTATGACGAACGAAGTGCTGAGCGTTCGAGACGGAGGACCAGGTGCCGCAATCATCGACATCAAAGGTGAGGTGACGGCCCGCAGTGAGGATGCGCTGATGGCTGCGTTCTCCGAGGCGAACGAGAGCAAGCCGCAAGCCATCCTGCTGAACTTCAGCGATCTCGAGTACATGAACTCTTCCGGGATCGGGCTGCTCGTCACCTTGCTGGTCAGGTCCAACCGGCAACGGCAACAGCTGTTCGCCTTCGGGCTGACCGATCACTACCGGCAGATCTTCGAGCTCACTCGTCTCGATGAGGCGGTGGGAATCCACGACACCGAGGGTGATGCACTGGCCGCGGCCGGGGCGTCCTAGAGAACTTGCCCGCCCGAAGGGCGGGTTCCGAGCTTTTTGCTCGGCGAGGCGCAGCGTAGCTTCGCCGATGCCTAGAGGAGGTTAGTGCAGTGACAACCGACGATGCGTCTCGAACCACTCCCGAGGTGGAGGTAGTTGCGGCCGACGCCACCCCCGAGGTCGTGGAAGAGATCAAGAACGCGCGCGACGCCAACTGGGCCAAACTCACCGGCGCTCTGACGGTCGGCGAAGTTCCCCCGGAGGCGCGCAACATCAACGTCACGGGCAGGCGGCAGACAAGTCCGATGCAGGGCTTCGGCAAGATGTGGCAGAAGACCTACAGGGTTTCGCTGGGAACAGAGGTCACTCCGCAGGAGGTCATCGCGGAGTGGAAGGCTAAATTTCCGAGCTTCTGGCCCGACGGCAACCGTTTCTACGGACCGCTGACCGGAATCGCGCCGGGAGACGTGGCGCTGCTCAACCTCACAATGCCGGGGCGCTTGAAGTTATCGACCGGAGTGCTGGTGCTTTACGCCGACGAAGAGTCGTTCACGTTCATGACGCCGGAAGGGCACATGTTCGCAGCCTTCATCACGTTCTCTGCCTTCGAGGACAAGCACGGTGGGACCTCCGCGCAGGCCCAGGTCTTGCTACGAGCCAACGACCCGTTGTTCGAGGTTGGCTTGGCTGCCGGCGGTCACCGCAAAGAGGACAAGTTCTGGGTGCACACCCTTGCGGCGCTTGCCGCGCACTTCGGAGTGACGACCGAGGTCGAAACTCAGGTCATCTGCGTGGACAAGAAGCGTCAGTGGCGGAACGCCAGGAACATCCGCTACAACTCGGCGATTCGCTCGGGCTTCTACATGGTGGGGACGCCGTTCAGAGCCATGAAGCGCTCTGGCCGATAAACCGCCTACGGCGCTATTCGGTGCCACACTGGCGATATGAACGAGGAGCGCAGCTACGACGCCGTCGTCGTGGGCGCGGGACCGAACGGCCTGGCCGCTGCGATCGAGCTTGCCCGGGCGGGCAAGTCCGTCGTGATCTACGAGGCTGCCGGCACCCCGGGTGGGGGTTGCCGATCGGCTGAGCTGACGCTGCCGGGCTTCGTCCACGACATTTGCTCGGCTATCCACCCCCTGGCGATGGCCTCTCCGTTCTTCAAGTCGATCCCACTCGCGGACCTCGGTGTGCGCTTTCGCCAGCCGGGATCGCCCCTCGCACACCCACTCGACGACGGGGACGCGGCGGTGCTCGAACGCTCGGTGAGCGAGACCGCCGAGGGCCTGGGAGGGGACGCGAAGGCGTACACGAGACTCATGGAACCCTTGGCGCGCAACACCGACAAGTTGATCGAGGACATCCTCGGCCCCCTCCGCATCCCGCATCACCCGATAGCGTTGGCTCGCTTCGGGCTGTCCGCGGTGCGCTCCGCCTATGGGCTGGCGAACGCTCGCTTCGAGGAACCGAGGGCGCGCGCGCTGCTCGCCGGCATAGCGGCGCACTCGATGCTCTCTTTGCGACGCCCGCCGACCGCCGCTTTCGGGCTCATGCTCGGACTCATCGGGCACGGCCACGGCTGGCCGACCATCGAGGGCGGGGCGCAGAAGCTGATTGATGCGCTGGTCGCCTACCTCTCTGGTCTCGGGGGCCGAATCGTGACCGACCACCGCATCGAAACTCTGCGAGAGCTCCCACGCGCGCGTGCCGTTCTCTTTGACCTCACTCCCAAACAGGTGGTGGCGATCGCCGGAGACGAACTGCCCGCTCGTTACAGAAGTCGCCTCGAGCGTTACGAATACGGCCCGGGAGTGTTCAAGATCGATTTCGCTCTGAGCGAACCGATTCCCTGGAAAGCCGATGTCTGCCGGCGGGCGGGCACTGTTCATCTCGGAGGGACGCTCGAGGAGATCACCGCCGCCGAGGACGCCGTCGTCCGGGGCCGCCACGCCGACCGCCCGTACGCGCTGTTGGCCCAGCAGACCACCTTCGATGAGACGCGCGCCCCCGACGGAAAGCACACCGGGTGGGCTTACTGTCACGTGCCGAGTGGTTCCGCGGTGGACATGACCGAGCGAATTGTGTCGCAGATCGAGCGCTTCGCTCCTGGTTTCCGCGACACCATCATTGCGAAGTCCACGATGACGGCTCCCGAGGTTGAGGCCTACAACGCAAACTACATCGGAGGAGACATCTCCGGAGGCGTGCAGCACCTCGGACAGCTCTTCACGCGCCCGGCCGTGCGCTTCGACCCCTACTCGACCCCCAACAAACAGCTGTACTTCTGCTCGTCGTCGACGCCGCCGGG
>JALZJN010000247.1 GCA_030859735.1 Actinomycetota bacterium | reverse complement strand
CGGGGATCGCCCAGGACCTCGGACTGACACCGGGACACGTCAAGGCCCTGCTCGCGCTGGATCCAGATCAACCGCAGACGATGGGGTCGCTCGCACAATCGTTCGCGTGCGATGCTTCCACGATGACGTGGCTCGTGGATCGACTCGAGGAGCGAGGGCTCGTCGAGCGAGGCGGCCTGAAGGGTGATCGGCGCGTCAAGACCGTGGCGCTGACTCCCCAAGGGGTACGAACCAAATTGGAGCTCGAACAACGTCTCTACGAACCACCCCGAATGATGCTCTGCCTCGGTCGAGCTGAGCTGGAAGCGATGCACGATGTCTTGAAGGAACTTGCGTCTGAAATCGACAGGCAAACCCAAACATCGTAGCTAAACCTCGAGGCGGCGCCTTGCGGCCAACGCAGGATCGGAAAGCAGCAGCCTTTCGTGAGCTGCACTCGGGGGAGGCCTTTATCATCCCGAACCCGTGGGACGCGGGCTCTGCCAGGGTCCTGGAAGCACTGGGGTTCGAGGCTCTGGCGAGCACGAGCTCCGGGTTCGCGTTCACGATGGGACGCTTGGACGGCGGCGCAACGCTCGATGACGTGGTGGAACACTGCCGGATGCTCGATCGAGCGACGAGCCTTCCGATCTCCGTCGATCTGGAGAACGGTTATGGGCCGCACCCCGAAGACGCCGCGTCGGCCGTCACTCGGGCGGCCGAAGCCGGAGCCGTCGGCGGCTCGATCGAGGACTACGACCCGGAGGGGGAGATCTACGGATTCGACCGTGCGGTGGAACGAATAATCGCGGCGTGCGAGGCAGCCAAGCGCGTTGGCTTCTCGTTCACGCTGACCGCTCGAGCCGAGAATCACATTCGAGGCAACCCCGACCTCGATGACACCATCGCCCGTCTTCGGGCCTTCGAGCGAGCCGGCGCCGACGTGCTCTATGCGCCCGGACTTCGAACTGGCGATGAGATCCGAGCGGTATCCGATGCCATCTCCAAGCCTCTTAACGTGCTCGCCCGTCCGGGTTTGTCGATGAGCGAGATAGCCGCTGCCGGCGGTCAAAGGATCAGCCTCGGAGGTGGTTTGACCTGGGTCGCCGTCGGTGCGATGGCGACCGCCGCTGCGGAGATGCGGGAATCGGGTGACTTCTCGTCCCTGATTGCGCCGGACAAGATCACGGAATGGCTACAGGACTGAGCCATTTTCGGTGCGCGCAGGGGACCCGGCTCAGGGAAGAGGGAGGATAGGGATGCGTTGTCCCTTGCAGCCTCAGGGAGCTCAAGCCGGGCACCCGAGGCCCACAGCATATTCCAGAAGAAGCAAGACGCCGTAGTAAAGGTCTTGCTCATGCCATAGGACCGCCCCGATAATGTGACCTGGAAAAGGTCGCTACGGACCGCTGTGACCCCCACAAGCCCGGTTGACTAGGGAGCAAGGAAGCGGCTTCGAGGATCGTGTGTCGACCGTTGAACGCTGAGCTGACAGGACTGCGAGGGAGCGCTCGAGTTCTGTTCAGCTCTCTACTCGAAGGGAGTTTCTGATGTCGAATCAAGCAATCACTTCGCAACAGATCCGCGTGCGCCAGGTTACCCACTACCACCCGAGCTGGACGCATCAAGAGCCTGGGGGGCCGGGCACGTTCACTATCCAGTTATTGCTCGACCAGGGAGCAGAAGAGTACGTCATCCGACCGACCGCCGACGATATGGACGTTCTTCTCCAAATGTTGCGCAGGAGTGACGACGTCTACTTCGATCTGGAGCGCAAGGTGCTCATGTTCGGAACTCGCCCGGTTGGATAGCAACAAACGAACTACTTCATCCTGGCTCGCTTCTTCAGGATCTCGACCGTGGTTACAGCGGTGGCGAACTCGCCGTTCAGATCGGCAGCAGCCACGCGCATGAGTTCATCGGCGTCGATGCTAGCACCGTCAGGCGCCGGAAGAAGGTGTGCGTGCATCCAGAACGAAGAAGGTATCGTAGCTGAGGTTGCCTGCCATCCCGGCGGTTTGGGGGTCGAGCCCGTTTGTCGGTTCGTCGAGGGATGAGCAGATCGGGATCCTTCAGCAATACGAAGACCAACAGGATCTCGCCCCATGTGAGCGACTGCAGTCCGCACGAATCGTTGGGCCTCCGACGAAGAGAGCGCGGACCGCGGAGGCGACAACCGAGCGGGCTGGTGCTCCGCAAGACTGGAGCCATCCCAGCTACATCCGATCTTATGGTTCATGCTGGCTCCGGCGGGAGTTCATCTCACGTTCTTCTGCCGTTCGCGTGCCCTCCCTAAGTTGGAGGGATGAAAAGACCCGGTGTGTACCTTGGTGCGTTGGCAGCTCTGGCGGCGCTCCTCCCCCTACAGGCATCCGCCGTTCCCTCCGATGCCGGCGATCGGATAGGCGTCTATCGCACCGGCGTGTTCGACGAGGGCGCCGCAGAGATCGTTTCCTACGACGCCAAGACGCATAGGGTCTACGTGATCAACGCCGCTGCCGCCACCGTGGATGTCTTGGACATCGGAGATCCGTCTAACCCGACACTCGTGGACACCCTTGATGCGACCGCCTACGGCGCGGGCATCAACAGCGTGGCCATTCACAAGGGGTTGATCGCCCTGGCGGTCGAGGGCGATCCTGCCACTCGTCCCGGGGCCGCGGTCTTCTTCGACCGCAAGGGCAACTTCCTCGGTCGCGTCGAGGTCGGAGCCTTGCCCGACATGATTACCTTTGCGCCGAACGGCCGTTACGTCCTGACCGCCAACGAGGGAGAGCCCGAGAGCTACTGCGAGGTCGCACGCGATCCCGAAGGATCGGTCAGCATCATCGACTTGCGCGACGGAATCGAGCGCTTGAATCAGAGTCACGTCACAACCGCGCACTTCCGTCGCTTCAACGGCAGAGCCGACCTCCTGAACGCCAGGGGAGTGCGGATCTACGGGTTGGGTGCGACGGCTGCCCAGGACCTCGAGCCCGAGTACATCGCGATGTCGAGGAACGGCAAGAGCGCCTGGGTCTCCTTGCAGGAGAACAACGCTGTCGGTTTGATCGACGTCAGAGACGGCAAGATCACGTCGATCAGGTCACTCGGTCTAAAGGACCGTCTCGACTCTGACAACCCGCTCGACCCGAGCGACGAGGACGGGTCGATTTCGATCGACAACTGGCCCGTTACGGGGATGTACCAGCCCGACGCGCTGGCGACGGTGAGGTCCAACGGGAAGGACTACGTGGTCACGGCGAACGAAGGCGACGCCCGTGAGTACGACTGCTTCGCCGAAGAGACGACGGTGGGCGACGAGACCCTCGATCCAGAGGTCTTTCCCGAGGCCGCCGAGCTTCAGACAGCCGAGCAACTCGGAAACCTGAAGATGACGGTGACGTCGCCAACGAACGCGAAAGGCGAACGCACTGAGATCCACGCGTTCGGCGGCCGCTCGTTCTCGATCCTGAACTCGAAGGGCACAATGATTTGGGACTCAGGGTCGCTCTTCGAGGAAATCACCGCCGAGTACTTGCCCGACGAATTCAACTCGACCAACGACGAGAACGACAGCTTCGACTCCCGCAGCGACGACAAGGGTCCGGAACCCGAGGGTCTGGCGATCGGCAGGATTCGGCGAAGCGATTACGCCTTCATCGGACTCGAGCGGATCGGCGGCGTGATGGTGTTCGACATCACCGATTTGCACCAGCCCAGCTTCGTCACCTACTTCAACAGCCGTGACTTCTCAGGTGACCCCTTGGCCGACACGGCCGGCGACCTCGGTCCCGAAGGCTTGTACTTCATCAATGCGTCCGAGAGTCCGAACGGTCGTCCGCTGCTTGTGGTGGGTCACGAGATCAGTGGTTCGACGGCCATCTACGACCTCGAGGGGCTGTAAAGCGCCGATCGGGAGCGGCGAGTGGAATCACACAGGCCTTCGTTTGTCCCCTTGCTACCGTCCTGGGACTGCGTTGGATACGACAACAGGGTCGCTCATCTTGTGTGGCCGCCGTCCCCAGAACGAGTGCCTCCCGCCTCAATCATGAGTGGGTCTCTAAGCGCAGCGGGCGGGGCTGAAGTCAGCGGCGGTTTGTTCGGGTCTCAGGCGACCGAGTCGGCGACCGCTTCCGAGGAGGAGCGCTGGTTGAACTGGGTACGGTACAGCTCTTCGTAGCGACCGCCGGCGGCCAGTAGCTCCGTATGAGTGCCCCGCTCCGCTATCTGCCCATCCTCGACAACCAGGATGAAGTCGGCCGCCCGGACGGTGGAGAGGCGATGCGCGATGACCACAGATGTCCGTCCTGTCAGGGCCTCAGCAAGCGCCGCCTGGACAGCCGCTTCGGAGGTGGAGTCCAAATGCGCGGTCGCCTCATCGAGAATCACCACCCGAGGGCGGGCGAGCAATAGGCGCGCGATCGTCAAACGCTGGCGTTCGCCTCCCGAGAGGCGATAGCCGCGCTCGCCGACAATGGTCTCTAGGCCGTCGGGCAAGGACCGAACCAATGACTCAAGCCGAGCGCGCCGCAGCACCTCCCACAGCTCGTCTTCGGACGCCTCCGGTTGCGCCAAGAGCAGGTTCGCACGCACGGACTCGTGGAACAGGTGACCGTCCTGCGTGACCATTCCGAGGGTGTCGCGTATCGACTCGGCGGTGAGGTCTTTGACGTTCACGCCCGACAAGCGCACCACACCGCCGTCGACGTCGTAGAGGCGCGGCAACAGCTGCGCCATTGTGGACTTCCCCGCCCCCGACGTTCCCACAAGCGCCACCATCTGCCCCGGCTCGGCGCGGAAAGAGACCCCGTGTAGCACTTCGACACCCCCGCGTGTATCGAGTTGCGCGACCTCCTCCAGCGACGCGAGCGACACCTTGTCCGCGGAGGGGTAGCCGAAGCGCACCTTCTCGAACTCGACCGAAACCGGGCCGTCGGGCACCTGCCGGGCGCCCGGCTTGTCGGCGATGAGGGGCTTCAGGTCCAGCACCTCGAACACCCGTTCGAAGCTCACGAGTGCGCTCATCACCTCTACCCGGGCGCTGGCGAGCGCGGTTAGAGGTGCATAGAGTCGAGTGAGCAATAGGGCGAGTGCGACGACCGCGCCCGGCTCCAGCTGTCCCCTCAACGCGTAGAAGCCCCCGAGCCCGTAGACAATCGCCAGCGCAAGCGCCGATACAAGCGTTAAAGCGGTGACGAAAACCCATTGCACCATTGCCGTTCGCACCCCTATGTCCCGCACCCGCCGGGCTCGCTCAGCGAACTCGGCCGACTCCTGCTTGGGCCGTCCGAAGAGCTTGATGAGCATCGCTCCAGGCGCGGAGAAGCGCTCGGTCATCTGCGTGCCCATAGCTGCGTTGTGGTTTGCCGACTCACGCTCGAGCGCCGCAAGCCGGCTACCCATTCGGCGCGCAGGGACGACGAATACCGGCAGCAACAGCAGCGCCAGCAGGGTCACCTGCCAGGAGATCCCCACCATCACCACGAAGGTGAGCAAGAGCGTCACGAGGTTGCTGACGACGCCCGACAGGGTGTCGCTGAACGCTCGCTGTGCGCCGATGACGTCGTTGTTCAGGCGGCTGACCAGGGCGCCGGTTCGCGTGCGGGTGAAGAAGGCGATGGGCATGCGCTGCACGTGATCGAAAACCGCGGTGCGTAAATCGAGGATCAGGCCCTCACCGATGCTGGCGGAAAGCCAGCGAGTCACCAACCCCAGCCCCGCCTCTACCACCGCGATGAGAGCGATAAGAGCCGCGAGTTGAACGACGGTTTCCTGAGCCGCCCTCTCGACGATCGCGTCGACGACCCGCCCCGCTAGCACCGGGGTCGCGACCGCAAGCACCGCAGTCACGATGCTAAGGAGCAGGAACCAGGTGAGCTCGAGTCGGTGCGGGCGCGCGAATCCGCCGATGCGCTTCAGCGTCGCCTTGGAGAACGGCCGCCGGTCCTCCTCCGCGTGCATGGTCTTGTACAGCGACATCCACGCGGTAACTTCCATATCCATGTGAGGTACCTCCGTATTTCCTGGATGCTAGGCCGCTCTCATACCCCCCCGAACCACGGCTCTGAGGTCGTCCTTGCAATAGATGCTAAAGCGTCAGGTAAAGGCGGAGGTCAAAGGACGTACCGTCGCGGTCGGGGGCAGGGACACTACCGGGTCATCGAGCAGCTCAACGAGATGGCCAGGCCCATGGGAGAGCCCTGACAGCATCCAGTTCGCCGAGCTCTATGCCCGACTGGCTCGCGGCCGCTATGGTTCGAGCGCGGGAGCTTGCTGCCACGGGCGCCTCGGAGTAGGCTCCCTCTACCAGCGCAGTCGCGGAAGGCTGTGCCGCTCGAGGGGGGTGGTGGATGGCCGTCACTGAGAGGGAGACGCAGGGCACTGGGGGCAAGTTCGAGCTTGGGGTAAGCAGGCCTCCGCTGGATGTGGCAGATCTGCCGGAGCCGGAAGAGGTCTTCGGGGTGCGCCACATCGGCCTCAAGGAGACGTTCAAGTTCGCGGTGGGCCCGAGCCTCATTGCACTCGGCGTGTCCATAGGTAGCGGTGAGTGGCTACTGGGGCCTCTCGCCATCGGGGCCGGGGGCTTCAGGGGCTTGGGGATCGTGGTGTTGGTCTCGATCTTGTTCCAGACTTTCTACAACAGAGAGATCGCACGTTTCGTCACAGCCACTGGGGAGGTGCCGGTCGTCGGCTTCGGGCGCGTCCCACCCGGATTTGTGTTCTGGGTCCCCTTTGCGCTGTTCGCCTTCTACGCTGCATTCATCCTCGGCGGCTGGGCGGCGAGCGCGGGGCAGGGTCTTTACGCGCTGTTCACGGGGGAAGCCGCCGCTTCAACGGAGGAGCCGGTGCGTCTGCTCGGTATCGCACTGCTCGTGGTCGTCCTTTTGCTCACGATGGCGGCAAGGAAGATCTCCCGTACCCTCGAGATAGCCAACTGGGTCATGGTCGTGTCCATCCTGGTCTTCCTCCTTGTGGTCGACCTGTTGATCGTTCCGGCGAGCAAGTGGTTCGAAGGCATCCTGGGCCTCGTCACCCCGGCGCTGCCGCCGGAGGGTACCGACGCCACGATCCTCGGAGGCCTTTTCGGATTCGCGGCCATGTCCACCGGTTTGAACTGGTACATGATGGGTCACTACCGCGACAAGGGCTACGGCATGGGACACCGAGTCGGCTACATCGCCGGGCTGCGCGGCGAGAGCAAAGAGGTTCGCCAGGTCGGCGTCACGTTCCCCGACGACGAGAAGAACACGGCGCTGTGGAAGCGCTGGATGCGTTTTTTGAGCATCGACATGTGGGGTGTGTTCTTCGTCGGCGCGCTTTTCGGGATTCTGCTGCCGACGATCCTCGTGTCCTATCTCGCCGATCTCACCGGGACGAAGCCCACCGAGGCGAACATTCCCACCTACGCCGCCCAGCAGCTCCAGCAGACCCACGGGCAGTTCATGTTCTACCTCGCCCTCCTGATAGGCACCCTTATCTTGTTCAGCACTCAGCTCGGGATCTTCGAGGCGCTGGTGCGCAACTTCGTCGACGCGGTCACCGCCATGAGCCCGAAGTTGCGCGACAAGGTGCATGGGGACCCACGCCGCTTCTATTTCCCCTACATGATCTTCCTGGTGGTTGTGATCTCGGTGATCATCCACTTCGCCCTTCCCGGGACATTGATACTGGCTTCGGCGAACATGTCCAACCTCGGCGGGATGATCTTTCCGTTCGTGCTGATGTATCTGAACGGGAGGTTGCCGAAGGCGGCGCGCCCGCCTGCCTACACGAACTTCATCCTGGTGCTGTTCGCGATCGCGTGCTCTTTCTTCTTCATCAACTTCGTGGCCGATACATTCTTTGGCGGGCCTCTAGTTCAGTTCTGATATATCGTCCCGCAAGGGCCCTCCCATAGCGGAGGGTCCTTCGCGCGGGCGGCATCGACGTTCATTCCACTTTGTGAGGAGGACGGGAAATTAGATGACCGCAAGCAAGGCACGTAGCGCGGTCGTCACCGGCGCTGCGAGCGGTATCGGCCGGGCAATAACTGACAGGCTCGTGTCCGACGGCTATGCGGTTCTGGCAACAGATCTCAAGCCAGATCCCGGCTCCGCCGGCATTCCGTTCGTGGCGGACCTGGCGACGCGCGAGGGAAACAGGAACACGATCGAGGCGGCGCTGGAGCGCTTCGGGAGGCTTGATGTGGTCGTGGCCAATGCCGGCTTTCAGCACGTCGCGCCGGTCACGGAGTTCCCTGAAGACAAGTGGGATGCGCTGTTGGCGATATTGCTGACGAGCCCCTTTCTTTTGGCCAAGTACTCGTGGGAGGCTTTGAAAGCTGGCGGCCAGGGACGCCTTATTGCCGTCGCTTCTGTACACGCGCTTGTCGCATCGCCGTTCAAAGTGGGTTATGTGTCTGCGAAGCACGGTGTCGCCGGGCTGGTCAAGACGCTTGCCCTCGAGGGGGCCGACGACGGGATCGCGGCAGTTG
>JALZJN010000243.1 GCA_030859735.1 Actinomycetota bacterium | reverse complement strand
CGATGAGGGCTACGGCCATCTCCGCCACCACGATGTAGATGTAGCCGATCATCGGGCGCCGGGTGAAGGCGGGGATCATCATCGATACGAGTCCGAAGGCCGGCAGCACAAGGATGTACACCCACGGGTGCCCGAAGATCCAGAAGAGATGTTGCCATAGGACGGCATCTCCACCCTGGGTGGAGTCGAAGAAGTGGAAGCCGAGCTTGCGGTCGAGCGCCAGCATGACGAGTGCTGCGGTCAGCGGAGGCTGTGCAAACACGATCGCCAGACCGAGCGCCAACTCGCCCCACACGAAAATTGGCATGCGGTTGATCGACATCCCCGGCGCCCTTAGCTTGAGGATCGTCACGATGAAGTTGATCGCTCCGGCGGTGGTCGAGAATCCGAGGAAGATCAAGCCGAGCACGTAGAAGTCGATGTTGACTCCCGGTGTGAACTCGCTGTTCGCCAGCGGCACGTAGTTGAACCATCCGTTGTTGGGAGCCTTGCCGATCAAAAAGCTCGAGTGCATGAAGATGCCCGCCCCGAGGAAGACCCAGTACCCGAATGCGTTGAGTCTCGGGAACGCCATGTCGCGGGCCCCGATCATCAGCGGAACGAAGTAGTTGCCGAAGCCCGAGAGCACCGGCACGATGAACAGAAACATCATCGTGGTTCCGTGCATCGAGAACATCTGGTTGTAGGTCTCCGGGTCGATCACCTGGAGGTTTGCGTTCGCGAGCTGAGCGCGGATGATAAGTGACTCGATTCCTCCGAAGACGAAGAAGATCATCCCGGTGTAGAGATACTTGAACCCCAGCTTCTTGTGGTCGACCGTCTGCAGCCACGTGATCAGACCCGGTCGCTCTCCCCAGATTCCTTCGAGCCGTTCGGCGACGGAAGCCACGTCTAGTCCAGGCTTTCGAGGTAGTCGAGCAGGGCATCCAGCTCCGCCGAGGACAGCTCGGTGGGAGGCATGATCGCTCCCGGCTTGGCCCCTTGAGGATCGATAATCCACTGAGCCAGCTCGGAGCGCGTGTTCTCGAGAACGCCGGAGGCGATCGTTTCGCGGCCGGCCAGGTGAGTCAGGTCGGGCCCGAGATCCGAGTCTGCCTCAGTCCCGCGCACGGCGTGGCATCCGGCGCAGGAGGACTGAAGAAAGACGCTCTCTCCGCGCGCGACGGCAGCGTCGCTCGGGTCGTCGGCCTCGCCGGCTTCGTTGGCAAGCCACGCCTCGAACTCGGCGGGGTCCTCGGCGACGACGTAGAAGATCATGTTGGCATGCTGGAGACCGCAGAACTCGGCGCACTGACCGCGATAGCGCCCCGGCTCGTCCGCCTGGAGCCACATGCTGTTCACTTCACCCGAGATCAGGTCCGTCTTGGCCTGGAGCTGAGGCACCCAGAAGCTGTGGATGACATCATCCGTCGTGAGCCTCAGTTGGATTGACTCTCCGGTCGGAATGTGGATCTCGTTCGCGGTCACCGCTCCGCTTTCTTCGTAGCGCGCCTCCCACCACCAGTCGTGCCCGATGACGTCGATCGTCAAGCCGGGCTGTTGCGGAGGTGACGACAGCGCCATCATGTCGTTCAGGCTGACAACGAAGACGCCGGCGAGTATGAGGGAGGGGGCCACGATTCCCGATACGACGACGAAGGGCCCTCCCCAGCGCGCTTCGGTGGGCTGCGTCTGTTCGCGACGGCCTCGGACATAGGCCACGACCAAGAAGGCGACGACCACTGCGAACACTGCGAGCGAGATCCAGAACATGAGCCACCACAAACCCTCGATGCGGCGGGCACCGGAGCCCTTGGGATCGAGAGCGGAGGGCGCTCCCGAGGGAGCGCACGCGATGGTGGCAACGGAGACCGCGAGGATGACCGCCGCCCGGCCCCACCGCCCCCGGGTCACTTCGCTTCGGTCGCTCCGAGCTGGGCTCTCTGCTGACCTAAGAGAGCCGACGCCCTGCCGGCCTCGAAGAGGCCGGTCTTGAGAGCAACGGTCCCGGCGGTGCCGAGCACACCGGACATAACGCGCATAGCGCGCCCCCCGACCGGAAGCAAGGACAGGGCGAGGCTGCCCACTGTGAGATAGGTGCTGAGCTTCCACAAAGTGGCTCCGGGGCCATCCTTCAACGCCGCGTCTGCTTCTTCGACCTGGGAGGCCTGCCGTTCGGCAGCCACCGTCACGCCGAGCCCGACAAGATCGACGACGATCCCCATGCGATCGACGAGCTTATGGTCGTCATCGCTAGGCGACGTCATGCCCACGATGGAGAGCGCGCTCCCGACCCCCGAGATGAGCACTAGGGGAGGCAGGGTCCGGTGCATCGCGCTCCACAACGGAACCGCCGTGTCCGAGAGCAGACTCACCGTGCTGCCGGCATGAGGCCCGAGCGCGCCGCCTTTAGCACCTGCGAGCCTGCCGACCCGCCCCCTCACGCCGGGCGAGCCGAAGAACAACAGTGCGGCGAAGTCAGAAAAGGCCGAGACTGCGAGGAGCCACCAGCCCATGATCGAGGTCTGCCTCAACGACCGCTCCTAGCCCACAGCCCCACTTCGTTGCACCCCCTACGATGTAGAGAAGAAAGGATCGGGCTCTCTATGCGGCCCGGCGGAGAATCTACTCCCTCCGGCCGCACCCCTCGCCGCTCAACGCAGGGTCAGCGCGGAGGCAGAGGCGGCCAGGGCTTCCAGTCGAGCCCGTCCCGGCTGTCGGCGCCCCAGAGTGAGGCCGACAGTCCCAGGATCAAGAAGAAAAGGACAAGAACGATTAGCTCCACCGTGCCTCCTCGGGGTGTCGATGCGTCAGCTTCAAGCTCAGCAAGTTGTGGAGAAGAGACCGCTTGGTAGGTGTCGGGCCCGAGTCCGTCCTATGGGTAGCCGAGCGCCCGGCCGCCTTGGCCAGCCGGGCCTTCGCCGCCTGACGCTGAAGGTCTCGCAGGTGCTCGGTGCTCATCAGCAGAGTAAGGGAATGCATGACGCCTCCTCCTGGTTGTGACCGTTGTAATGGTCTATACTCTTGAAGACACTTACACACTAACCAGGGAGATGTAAGAAGTCAAGTGGATTTTGCTGATTACCAGGAGAAGGCACTCGACACCGCAATCGATCTCGCGAACTCACTCGACGTTGTCAGCGGCGAGGAGTATCTGACCAACGAGCAAGCTGTGGGGCAGTGGCTCGAGCGGCACGGAATCAGGGATCCACGTCGGCCTCGAGTGGCCGACGTGGAGGGCCTGCGGCGCCTCAGAGCTCAAGTGCGGGTCGTGATGGAGGGTACCGAGGAGGAGGCAGAGGAGGCTCTGGACAGGATCGTGGTGGACGCCTCCGTCAGGCCTCGGGTCACCTTCGCGGCGGGGGGCGAGTGGCGCCTGGGCTATGTATCCGAAGCCGATGGGGTCGTTGAGCGGGTGGCTGCGATAGCGGTCACCGGCCTGGCCGGGGCCCTGGCTGAGAGCGGCCGGGAGCGATTTGGTATCTGCTCCAAGGAGGGCTGCCGGGACGTCTATGTGGATACCTCCAAGAACCGATCCCGCCGCTACTGCAGCGACTCCTGCTCCAACCGAGCCAACGTCGCCGCCTTTCGGGCGCGGCAGAGGAATTCGTGACTGCGGACCGTCCTACCTAGACCGGCCCTGGCAGGGTTTGCATCTGTACCCACATCCAGCGTGGGCTGGGCTTTAAAGTTCGTCGGGAAGGGGACGGGTAAGGAGTCGGGCTTCAGGCATCGGTCGTTTGGGGAATGGTGCAGAACATGCATCGGCCTGCCTTTACCGGGATCACGCTGAGGCACTCGGGGCAGGTCTTGGTGTCGGGCGCCGGAGCGGGATTGTCGTTCACGCGGGACATCAAAGCGTTCATCGGCTTGATCACGAACAAGAAGATCGCCACGGCGACCAGGAGGAAGGCGATCAGATCGTTGATGAAGGTGCCGTATCTGATATCCGAGCCTCCGACCGTCAGCACGAGTGAGCTGAAGTCGGGGGCGCTCCCGGGAATGGCCACGATAGGCGTCAGGACGTTGGCAACGAGCGAGGCGATTACCTGCCCGAAGGCAACGCCGATCAGCACCCCTACGGCCAGGTCCGATCATGTTTCCCCGCAGCACGAAGGTCTTGAACTCGTTGATCATCGTTCCTCCCAACTCGGCAACCCCCTTCAGTACAGAACGCGCCTGTATTGGGCGTTCCGTGCCAAATCTCGGTGGTCGCCACGTTTACCATGCGCATGATGATCCAATTGGAGGGTGGGCCCGATTTCTCCATGCTCATCGATGGGCGCTGGGTCCCGGGCGATGCTCGTATGGACGCGTGGAGCCCCGCTACCGGCGAGCGGTTGGGAACCGTCTCCGAGGGGACTCGCTCGGACGTCGGGAATGCGGTTGCAGCGGCCACCTCCGCGTGGCGGCGGTGGTCCGAGGCTTCTGCCTTCGATCGAGCCGCCGCTATGCAGAGGATCGCCGAGGCGATCAGAGCCAGACGCGACGAGCTCGCCCGGGTGCTGACGCTCGACCAGGGAAAGCCCCTGTACGCCGAGTCTTACGACGAAGTGGACGAGCTCGCGGAGTACTTCGTGATGGCGGGAGAGGACGCTAAGCGCATGGAGGGCTCGATGCCGCCCTCGGTGTCCTCGGCCAAGAGAGTTCTCGTGTACCGAGTCCCACGCGGAGTGGTCGGAGTGATAACTCCCTGGAACTGGCCCTACACGATGCCGGCCGAGCTGATCGCTCCGGCTCTGGCGGCCGGTAATGCGGTGGTGTGGGCTCCTGCCCCCACTACTTCTGTGTGCGCGGTGGCCCTGGCGCAATGCATCCAGGAATCGGACCTGCCCTCCGGCGTCTTCAACATGGTCACCGGCCACGGGCCGGTTGTGGGCGATGAGATAGCGGGCCATCCGGGGATTCAGGCGGTTTCTTTCATCGGGTCCATCGCCACCGGGCATAAAGTCGCCTCGCGCGCTGCCGGCAAGGCGTTGTTACTCGAGATGGGAGGTAACGGCCCCTTCATAGTTCTCGATGATGCCGATCTCGAAGCGGCGGCAGAGGCCAGCCTCGAAGCAGCCTTTCTGTGCGCAGGTCAGAGCTGCACCGCTGGTGAGCGCTGGCTCGTGGGGCATGGGGTGCATGATGATTTCGTCGATGCGCTCGACGGGATAGTGGCCGAGCGCATCACGCTCGGTGACCCGCTGACGGATGGGACGACCCTGGGGCCGCTCAACAACGAGGTCACGGCAGCCAAGGTCGACCGTCATATCGGCGGCGCTCTGGCTTCGGGGGCGAGCACGGTAACCGGCGGTGGACGAGCGAAGGGCTTCCCGACCGATCTCTACTACGAGCCCACCGTGCTCAAAGATGTAACAGGGACGATGGAGATCGCGCGGGAGGAAACCTTTGGCCCCGTGATCCCGATCTCTACACTGGCGGACGAGAACGAAGCGCTCGAGATCATTCGTTCCGCTCCCTACGGACTTCTCACCGCGGTGTGGACGAGGGATCTCGGCCGCGGCCTTCGGTTCGCCGAAAAGGCCGATGCAGGTTGGGTCAACATCAACGAGTCGTCGAACTATTGGGAGAGCCATCTGCCCTTCGGAGGGCGCTCCACCTCGGCCTCCGGTGTGGGCCGCGTGGGTGGCCGCCACACGCTCGAGACCTTCACCGAGCTAAAGACGGTAGTGATCAACCTCGGCTGACTTCGATCCCTCGGCGTGGGTGGTGCGATTCGCACCTCTCGTCAGGCCCTCGGGTGCGGTGCTCGACGTAGCTTGCGGCAGCGGGCGACACGCGCGGCACTTCTTGAGTCGAGGCCATGAGGTCGTTGCGGTGGACATCGATCTTTCAAAGGTCGCCGACCTTGAGGTATCAGATCGCGTGGAGCTCGTCGAAGCCGACCTCGAACGGGATCCATGGCCCTTTGCCGGTACTCGCTTCGACGCCGTCGTCGTCACGAATTACTTGCACCGGCCGCTTCTCGACCGCCTTGTGCAGTCCGTTGCGCCAAAAGGATTGCTGATCTACGAGACATATGCGCACGGTAACGAGCGCTGGGGTCGCCCCGGCAATCCCGACTTCCTGTTGCGTCCGGGGGAGCTTCTCGAGGCGGTGCGGGGCCGTCTGCGAGTGATCGCCTACGAGGATGTGACGGTGACCGAGCCACGACCGGCGGCGGTCCAGAGGATCTGCGCCGCGGCCCCTCCTGGGACGGAAAAGAGAACCTCGCCGCGAGACGTTGACTGACTCGGTCGCGGCCCCGCCCGAGTGGCCGATCGCCCAACTTGGGCGCATGACCACCGAAACGGTGGCTAATCGCACAGCTTGGGCGATTGACCACCCTGCCGGGTTCAGACGTATAGTCGCGAGGTCATATATGAATGATCTGGTCAGAAGGATAGGTACCGCGTTTTCCGCATACCCGCCCTTCCCTCACCTGTCGGATAGACATCCCGATGCTTGAAGAGGGTTGGTATCTCATGAGCACGGGAGAGCTCGAGCAGGCCTTGAAGGCCTGGCGTGCTGGGGATGCCCGATCCTCCGCCGGGGGTTCTGCGCTCTCGATCGAAGAGGCGCTCGCCATCCGCAATGCCGGTAACGTCCCGGACGCACTGGGACGCAGCCTCAGGTTGGTCCTCGTCGTCGAGGACGGCTCGCACCTCGAGCAACTCTCGTCCGCGCGTCTGACCTACGAGCCCGATTTCCACTCGGCCCCCTCATGGCGTCGCCCCGGCTCCCGTCCCGTGAACGTGGTGCCCTTGCACCGCTCTAAGGGCCCGGTCCAGCCGGGCAGGCCGTGGTGGCAGGACCCAGGGATGAGGGGGCTCGAGGAGGAATGGCAGCGGACCGGGTCCGTATCGGGCGTGCGGATCCCCGCCTCCTACCGTGGTTTCGTCTACAAGACCGTGGTGGCTCTGAGGAAGGCGGGGGCCGAGATCACCGCCGCGGCCATCGCCGACTCTATCTCCCGCTGGGTGCCGCCTGCCGATGCCGGGCGCATCCGGGCCGCGCTGGAGGATCAGCGGGACGCCTGAAGCCGGCGGTGACCGAGAGCCCGGAGGGCTTTGTCCGGGCTCAGTTTCACTTCCACGGGAAACGCTGGGGTGCGGCCCACTTCGGCAGTGCTCCCCATTGCCGGCCTCACATGGTAGAGAGTCTGGGTGGAGTGGCTGTCGGACCCAGACATTTGGATCGGCTTTGCCACGCTTTTGGCGCTGGAAGTCGTCCTCGGGATCGACAATGTCGTGTTCATCTCGATTCTTGCAGGGAAACTTCCTGCTGCCCAGCAGGCGAGGGCGCGGCAGATGGGCCTGGGCCTCGCTCTGGTCATGCGTGTTCTGCTGCTGCTAACCCTGTCCTGGGTCATCGGGCTGACCTCGCCCCTGTTCTCGCTTATCGGCAATGAGATCTCGGGCCGCGACCTCATTTTGATCATCGGGGGCTTGTTCCTACTTGGAAAGAGCACCTTCGAGATTCACGATCGTCTGGAGGGCGAGGAGGGACATGCCTCCGATCGTGTCGCAGCCTCGTTCTCGGCGGTCATCATCCAGATCGTGCTCTTAGACGCCGTCTTCTCGCTTGACTCGGTGATCACTGCGGTCGGGATGGTGGACGAGCTGGCAGTGATGGTGGCGGCCGTTATCGTCGCGGTGGGCATCATGCTGATCTCCGCTGAAGCCGTCAGTACGTTTGTCAATGGACACCCGACCGTCAAGATGCTGGCGCTGAGCTTTCTGCTCTTGATCGGCCTCACCCTGTTGCTGGACGGGTTCGATCAGCACATACCCAAGGGCTACGTCTACTTTGCAATGGGCTTCTCGCTCCTCGTCGAGCTGCTGAACCTGCGGGTTCGCGCAAAGCGCCGGGAGCCGGTGCGCTTCCATCAGCGTTACTCGGACCGAATTGAGGAAGGCCCGGATCTATCGTCGGGTGAGTCGGGCCCGACAAGGCCTGCACGGGTCGATTAGCCTGGGGGCCGGACCGCTGAGAAAGAGGGTGAACAATGGGGCCTCAAGCCTCCCTTTTCGACCGCCACAAGGCTGTCATGCCTTCATGGCTGGCGCTTTACTACGACGAGCCGTTGTCCTTGGAGCGTGGTGACGGTCGTCACGTGTGGGACTCCCAGGGCCGACGCTATCTGGATTTCTTCGGGGGCATCCTCACGACGATGTCGGGACACAACGTCCCCGAAGTCGTCGAAGCGATCAGGGAGCAGGCCGGCAAGATGCTTCATAGCTCGACGCTCTATCTGATCGCGCCCGCCGTCGAGTTGGCGGAGAAGATCGCGAAGCTCGCCCCGATAGACGAAGCCAAGGTTTACTTTGTGTGCTCGGGCACCGAGGCGAACGAGGCGGCCATGCTGCTGGCCACCAGCTACCGGCGCTCTCATCAGGTCCTCGCTCTTCGCAACAGCTACCACGGGCGTTCCTTCGCGGCCATGGGGATCACTGGTAACCGTGGTTGGTGTGCGTCGGCTCTCTCGCCCGTGAGGGTGAGCTATGTGCAGAACGGCTATCGCTATCGCAGCCCGTTCGGACATATGTCCGATGAGGACTTCATCAAGGCCTGCGCCGACGACCTCCGAAACGTAATCGAGACAACAACTTCCGGAGATGTGTCGTGCATGATCGCCGAGCCGATCCAGGGTGTGGGGGGTTTCGCCACTCCTCCCGACGGATTTTTCAGGGCGATGAAAGATGTCCTGGACGAGTACGACATCTTGTTCATATCCGATGAAGTGCAGACGGGATGGGGGCGCACCGGCGAGCATTTCTGGGGCATCGACGCACACGACGTTAGGCCCGACATCGTCACTTTCGCAAAGGGCATCGGCAACGGCCTCTCGGTGGGAGGAGTGGTCGCCCGTCCCGAGCTGATGGACTGTGTGGGGGCTAACTCGATCTCAACCTTCGGCGGCAACCCGCTTGCAACGGCGGGTGCTTTGGCGAACCTGAACTACATGCTGGACAACGATCTCCAGACCAACGCCCGCAAGGTCGGAGAGCATCTCTTCTCCAGGCTGCGGGAACTTCAACAACAGCATGCGTTCATCGGTGACGTGCGCGGCAAGGGGCTCATGATCGGTATCGAGCTGGTGAAGCCTCCCGGCAAGGAGCCGGATGTCGCCGCCGCAGGGCGTGTCATGGAGGAAACGAGAAGCCGCGGGTTGTTGATCGGTAAGGGAGGGCTCTACGGGAACTGTGTCCGCATGGCGCCCCCGATGAGCCTCACGATGGAGGAGGCGGACGAGGGCTTCGAGCTGTTTGCCGATGCCATCGCTGCCGCCGAGCAGCCGGGGAACGACGCCTGATAGGCGTCAACCGCTATTGCCGAGCATGACTCCGGCGGTCACGGGCCGGCCTGATTGGAAGCGGCGTGGCGTGGGTCTCGGATTACCGAACAGCTGACCTCGACGAGACGAGCCCCCTGGGCGGAGGTCGCGCTCGTGGGGATCGCGACAGTGTGGGGGCTGACTTTCGTCATGGTCCAAGACGCGGTCGCGCTCATCCCGGTGATGACCTTCCTCGCCTATCGCTTCTTGAGCGCCTCCCTGGTGGTGACCATGCTGTTCAGGCGCAAACTTGCGCGGCTGTCCGCGTCGGGATGGCGCGCGGGATTGGTCATGGGTTTCTTTCTCATGCTCGGATACATCTTTCAGACGCTGGGGCTGGAACGCACGAGCGCATCCAACACCGCATTCATCACCGGGTTGTTCGTGGTACTGACCCCGTTGTTTGGCGCGTTCTTGTTCCATCAGCGCCCCGGCCCGGTTGCATGGGTCGCGGCGGCGACCGCGGGCGTGGGCTTGTATCTCCTGTCGGGTACCGGCGGGGACCTTCACCTCGCCGGAGATGCTCTCGTCCTCGTGACCGCCTGCTCCTTTGCGCTTCACATCCTCTTCACCGACCGAGCGGTCGTGGACCATGATGTCGGCGCGCTGCTCGCCGTCCAGCTCGCGGTATCGGGATTCGTCCCATTGCTGTTTGCGGTCGTCCAAGGCGATCTGATCGTTCCCACCAGCCGCGTCGTGTGGAGCGCGCTCCTGGTGACCGCTTTCATCGCCAGCGCGCTCGGCTTCTTCGTCCAGACCTATGCGCAGCGCCATGCCCCACCCGCCCGCACGGCTCTGATCCTGGCGAGCGAACCTGCCTTCGCCGGGCTGTTCGCCTACCTCCTGAAAGGGGAAACCTTGGGCCCCCTGGACTGGACGGGGGCGGCTCTGATCCTGGGCGCCATAGTTGCCGTCGAGGCCGTCCCCCGGTTGCGGACGGCTCGCCCTCTACCAGAGGGTTGAGTGACGGGGACGTTTCTGCCGCCTAACTACACTGGTTCTGTGGATGAGCGAGGATTGATCCCCGCCGGTGCGATTCTGTGGATACTCGTTGCGGCCCTTTTGGTGACGATAGTGACTCTGTCCCTCATTCCGGCGAACCAGGCCAGCTCGCTGGTGGTTTCCACACATGTCCCTGCTGTAGCTGCCGGCGCCAGGATCGGCGCGGCCGTGCAAGACGCCGTTTGGCACTCCCTTTTCTACGCGCCCTTCACGCTCACCCTGTTGCTGGCGGCGGCGTGGCGGCCGGGCCTGCCCCGTCGCCGGTCACGTCGAGCCGCGCTGCTGGTGGTCCTCGTGGTTGGGGGCGTGGGAATGATTCTCGAGATAGTGCAGACTGTTTGGTTCGATAGGAGCGCGGAGCTCGTGGACGTGGTGGGCAACGTGGTCGGGGTGTCCTTGGGAGCGGCGGTGTGGCGAGGAATCGAGCGGGCCTGTGCAGCGCCCTTGGAGTCGTTGGGCCGCTAGTCCCCACCTCCACCCGACCCCAATGTCCGGCCTCGCTCACACGAATGTTTCTTCCGTAGTGTGGGCGCGATGATTCTGGAGGGACGCGACAGTTTCCACTGTCGTACCCCCAAACCGAGGAAGAGGAGCGAATCCCATGCGCATCGTGATCAGTGAGTTCATGAGCTTGGACGGCGTCGTGCAGGCGCCGGGCGGGCCCGACGAGGACACCGACGGTGGCTTTGCCCACGGCGGCTGGTCGCACCCGTTCTTCGATCCGGAGGTGGTGGGCGGAGCCTTCGACGACGCGCTGACCAAGGCCGAGGCGCTGTTGTTCGGGCGCCGCACGTGGCAGACGATGGCCGCGGCGTGGCCGGAGCGAGCCGGCGACCCGTTCGCCGACCAGATGAACGCCGTCCCGAAATACGTCGTGTCCCAGACGCTGGGAGACGACGAGCTGACGTGGCATAACACCTCGCGCATCCCCGGTGACCAGGCGGTCGCTCGCATCCGTGAGCTGCGCGAGACCGACGGTGGCGATTTGTTGGTCATGGGGAGCCCCACGCTCGTTCGCACTCTCCTGCGCGAAGGCGTGGTCGACGAGCTCCGTCTCATGATCATGCCGGTGATCCTCGGCGGTGGCAAGACGATCTTCCCCGACGACGGTGCCCTGCGCACGCTCGAGCTGGTCTCCACCGTCACCAGCGACACGGGCGTGCACGTGTGCACGTACCGGCCGGTCGCCGAGGGGTAGGTCGGGCGGGCGAGGTACCCTGCGGCTGGGGCAAACTAGCGAACGTATGTTCTATAGTTCTCGGATGGCCGAGAGACTCTTCGAGCTTCGCCGACGCTCGTTCGACACCCCGCAGTTCCGGGGCATCGAGTTCATCGAGGTCGAGGCCAAGTCCATAGTGAACCCCGTTCCGGGAGACTATCTTCCGTTCAACTGGACCATCAACCCTTACAGGGGCTGCTCCCACGCATGCACTTATTGTTTTGCTCGCGTCACGCATACCTATATGGACATGGATGCGGGCAAGGACTTCGAGAGCAAGATCGTCGTAAAAGTCAACGCTCCCGACTTGCTTCGGGTCAAACTCCGGTCGAAATCCTGGAAGGGTGAGCACATCGCGATGGGGACGGCCACCGACCCCTACCAGCGCGCCGAGGGCCGCTACAAGCTGATGCCGGGCATCATCGAGGCTCTGACCGACCACCGCAACCCGTTCTCCATCCTCACCAAGGGCACGTTGATGATGCGCGATCTGGACTTGCTGCTCGCCGCCGCGGAGGTGACCGATGTCTCGACCGCGTTCTCTATCCCGACTCTGGACGAACAGGCGTGGCGCAAGAGCGAGCCGGGCACACCTCATCCACTGAGGCGTATGGAGGCGGTCGCTCGGCTCAATGCTTCGGGGATTCCCTCCGGAGTGATGCTGGCGCCGGTCCTGCCGGGGATCACCGACGACCTCGACGGGCTGAGGCGGGTCGTCGAGGCGGCCACGGCGGCGGGGGCCACTCACGTCACGCCGATCCTGCTGCACCTGCGCCCGGTCGTGCGCGAGGAGTACATGGGCTGGCTGCAAGAGGAGTTTCCGGAACTGGTTGTGGACTACGAGCAGCTCTACCGGCGGTCGGCCTACGGGCCCAAGGAAGAGCGCAACAAGCTCTCCCGCACGGTGGGGACGCTGTTGGATGAAGCCGGGTTCGAAAGAAAAGGCTACCGCTCGCGATCACCACGCCCGATATCCACAGGGACGGGTCCGGAGAGCGAGCAGCTGACGCTGCTTTAGGGTCTTTGGGATGCCGAGCGGTGCTCAGTGGCTACACAGTAGCCTTTAACCACCACTCGGCGCAGAAGAGAGTTAGGGGCGCCAGTCCCGCAGACGAGCAATGCGCTCTTGGGTCGAGGGATGAGTCGAGAACAGACGAGCAAAGTTGACGCGACGGCCCGACAACGGGTTCACGATGTACATGCTCGCCTGCGCCGGGTTGACGTTCATGGGGATTCTCTTGGCCGAGACTTCGAGCTTCTCGAGCGCCCGGGCGAGCGACTCGCCACCGCCCATCAGTCCCGCCCCGCTCCGGTCGGCCTCGAACTCACGCGACCGGGACAACGCCATCTGGAGAAGACCGGCGGCCATCGGGGCCAGGAATGCCATCGCCAGCAGACCCAGGGGGTTGCCGCCTTCGTTGTCCCTGCTCCCGCCGAACATCGCGCCCCACATCACGATGCGAGCCAAAAAGGTGATGCCCATTGCGACAGCGGCGGCGACCGAGCCGATCAAGATGTCCTTGTTCTTGACGTGCGCCAGCTCGTGCGCAAGCACGCCGCGCAGCTCGTCTTCGGAGAGGATGCTCATGATGCCCTGGGTGACCGCGACCGCGGCGTGATCCTCGTTGCGGCCGGTGGCGAAGGCATTGGGTTGAGGGCTGGGCGTGACGAAGAGCTTGGGCATGGGCATGTTCGCCCTCATCGTCAAATCCCGCACTATTCGGTAGAGCTCGGGGGCCTCCCGCTCGGAGACAGGCTGCGCCCTGGAAGCCTTGATCGCGAGCTTGTCCGAGAACCAGTAGGAGCCACCGACGAACACCAAGCCGATGACCAGCCCGATGACGGCGCCGCCGCGTCCGAAGAAGGACCCGGCCAGGACCAGGAGACCGCCGAGGCCGGCAAGCAGTACGTAGGTCTTGAGAGTGTTTGTGCTCATAGGGACATTATGTAGCGTGCGGACGGTTAATTGGGAGCTCGAGGCGTACGCGGCAGACCTGGAGTTGGTGGAGCCGTTCACCATCGCCCGCCGTTCGTGGGATGTGGCAACGAGCGTGTTCGTGAAGGTGTCCCATTCGGGCCACACCGGGATCGGTGAGTGCAGTCCCGAGGGCCCGCCGGAAGAGATCGTGGACCGGCTGGAGAAGCTCGACCTCGAGAAGCTCGACGGGCCCTTCGACCTCGAGGGAGTCTTCACCCTCCTCGATGCCGGTCCGGCCCGCAGCGCGCTCGACATTGCGTTGCACGATCTTGCCGCGAAGAGTGCAGGAGTCTCGGTCCGCGAGCTTCTGGGCTTGTCCGGCCGCCCTCTGCCCCAGACCTCTGTGACCCTCGCTATCACGGAGCCCTCACGCACGGTGTCCAAAGCAAAGGATCTGAGCGAACACCCCATATTGAAGGTGAAGGTGGGCTTCGAGGGAGACGTCGACATGATGGAGGAGGTGCGCTCGGTGTACTCGGGGCGCATCCGCATCGATGCCAACGAAGGCTGGAGCGAAGCCGAGGCGACGACTCGGCTGAAAGCGCTGGAGCGATTCGACATCGAGCTCTGTGAGCAGCCCATTCCCTCGGGGGACTTTGCCGCTCTTAGCCGCGTCACGAGTGCAACTTCGATTCCCGTTTACGCCGACGAAGATGTTCGTACGGCGGCTGATGTCGTCGCTCTCGCGGGATCGGTCGATGGAGTCAACTTGAAGTTACGCAAGACTGGAGGTATCAGGGAGGCGGTGCGCGCGGCGGCGGTGGCTCGAGCCCTTTCACTGGGAGTCATGGTCGGCTGTGACCTCACCTCTGGGGTTGCAGCCACGGCCGAAGCGAGCGTCGCTGCCCTTGCTGATTTCGTCGATATCGACGGTCCCTTGCTCTTGAGGTACGACCCTTGGCCTGGAGTGAGTTATGACAAAGGGATGCTGTTTCTGCCATCGGGTCCCGGCCTCGGCGTGACAAGGCGGGCGTGACGGCCCGATCTTGGCTCGTCCTCACCGACGGCTACCTGGCCGCGCGCGACGCCAAGACCGCTCACGGGGTGATCCGCTACAGCAGGGATCCCATTGCGGCCGTGATCGATCCCGAACATGGGGGACGTTCGCTGGCCGAGGTGATGCCTCAGCTGGAACGGGATGCTCCGATCGTATCCACGGTCGCCGAAGGGCTGGCCCATTCTCCGACCTCCCTTTTGCTCGGTGTGGCGACTCCAGGTGGGTGGCTGCCCGACCATTGGCGGGCATGGATTAGCGAAGCACTCGAAGCCGGCCTCGAGGTCGTCAACGGGCTTCACCGTTTTCTGACCGACGACCGCGAGCTGGTCAAGCTCGCACGCGCCTCGGGGGCGACGTTGTGGGACGTGCGCGAACCTCCCCCCAAGATCCCGCTGTTCACCGGGAGGAGCATTGGAATCCCCAAGCGCACGGTCCTTACCGTGGGGTCGGACTGTTCTGTGGGCAAGATGACGGTCTCTCTCGAGCTCGCTCGCACCGGCCACGACAAGGGATTCTCGACCGAGTTCGTCGCCACGGGACAAACCGGCATCATGATCGCGGGCCGTGGCATCGCGGTCGATCGTGTCGTCGCCGACTTCATTTCGGGGGCCGCGGAGACGCTCGTATGCGAAACGCATCCCTCGTCAGACGTGCTGATGGTCGAGGGGCAGGGAAGCCTGTGGCACCCGGCCTACGCGGGCGTGACTCTGGGTCTGCTCCACGGAAGCGCCCCTCATGTGATGGTGCTGTGTCATCAGGCGGGACGGACCGCCATCGAAGAGCCTCCCTACACGGCACTTCCTCCGCTCTCCGAAATGATCGCTCGCTACGAGGAGATGGCCGCCACCGTGCGGCCGGCCCGAGTCGCCTGCATCGCCCTGAACTGCTCCCGGCTGAGCGCCGCCGAGGCGCACGCGGCCGTTCAGGAAACCGAACAGCAAACCGGGTTGGTCACCGGCGACGTGTTCGCGGGCGACTCCCCCCGTTTGTGGGCAGCATTGGAACAGGCCTTGCCCGATCGGCGTCGGCCAAGCCTCGTGCGTCAGTAGCCGGTCGTGACCTCCTTGTGCACGCTGGCGGCAACTCTCCAAGTAGAGAGCTTGGGCGCGGCGAGATAGAACAGGATGAGCGCCAGAAACAGGAACACGAGGGCGTAGACGGGCTGGCTCCAGCCGACGAGAAATCGGGCGAGGATCGCGTCAATCACAAAGTAGGTGGTTGACAACGCGCACACTACGGCGGCCAGGCTCATCGCCAGAGGCCGGTAAACGAACACGAGGGCGAAGCGAGCTCTGTAGGCGCGCGGACACATGGCCAGTGCATCGGCCGCGCCCTCGAAGCCCGGGTGCTCGTGGAGCGGCCGTACGTAGGGGTCCCGGAGGCGTTCCAGCACAGAGCGGACCTCGGCGCGGTGCAACAGCCCGTAGCCCACACAAGCCGCGACCAGGCCGACGACCACGAGTGGGGGCCAGTCCCGCAGAGAGGTTTGCCCCCTCACTACTCCGAAGCTCTCAGGCGACAGCAGGCCGATTGTGCCCATCAACGAGAGTCCGGTGAGGAGGGCGGTCCGAGTGGCTCGCCGGGTGAGGGCGGCCCGTCGCAGCGGAGCCCGCTCCGTCTTTATCCATCGCACTGCGTCCCGGTAGGAGCGCTCTGCCGCTACGACCATGATGCCCTGAACCTATCGGCTCCCCGGCTCACACCCGCCCAAGGTGCTGAATCGCCCAAGTTGGGCGGCTGACCACCTAAACGGTGGTTGCTCGCCCATGTTGGGCGTTTGGCCCCTCAGACGCCCGGGCGACCCGCCCCGGCATAGTCCGAGCGGTAGGCCGAAACCACCCGCACGTATGCGCCGGTGTAGGGCGCCTCCACCATCTGTCCGTTGCCGATGTACATCCCTACGTGATGAATGGGGCTGCCGGCGAAGAGCAAGTCGCCCGGCTGCCAGTCGGACTGTTCGACTCTGGTGGTGGCCGCGTATTGAGCCCCGGAATTGTGGGGAAGTGCCACGCCCGCCTGAGCCCATGACCACATCATGAGCCCGGAGCAATCGAACGAGTCGGGTCCGGCGGCCCCCCACTGATAGGGCTTGCCCACTTGGTCCAAGGCGGCCTCGACCGCAACCCGAGCGCGTTCTGAGGGGGCCGGGGCGGGTGCGATCGAAACATCCGGGGTAGGCGACTGCGCCGCCGGCTCCTCTGCAGCCTGGGCCGCAGCTTCCTGGGCCGCCCGGGCCGCAGCTGCTTCTGCTGCACGAGCGGCCTCGGCCGCGGCGGCAGCTCGTGCCGCCTCCCGGGCTTCCCGCCGCCTCTCTGCCCGTTCGATGGCGGCGTTGATCTCGATGATCTCGGCCCGCTGAGAAGCCACCTTGTCTTCGATCTCCGTGCGCAGCGAGTCGAGCTGCTGCTGTGATTCGAGTGCCTGTGCTCGGTCCTTCTCGAGCTGGGCGAGCGCGGCATCGAGCTCGGCGCGATCGACCGAGAGCCGCTCGAAAACCTCGATCTGGGCTTCCTCCGACGATTGCAGGTACTGAAGCCGGGACTGGATGTCGTCGAGAGAGGAAGAGGACAAGACAACCTCCAGCGCACCGGTTGTCCCACTCTTGTAGAGCTGCTCGGCGACGGCTGCGGCAGAGTCTTCGGTCGAGCCGAGGCGGCCCGAGAGCCGCCGGGCGACGATCTCATTGCCGCCGATGCGGACCTGGATCGACTGCAGCCGCTCTCTAACGAGGTTGTATCTCTCGACTACCAGCTCGAACTCCCGCTCGAGCTGCTGCAACCGCTCCTCGGCGGCTCTGAGCTCGGAGGGAGAGGGGGCGGCCTGCGAGCGCAGCTGTGAGCCGGGGGCAAGCGCGCCGAGCCACAGCACCAGGAACATGGCAACAGCGGCGCGGCCGAGGGACGGGGTCCGGAGAGACATCATCCTCACCTTATCGGTCGAAGCAGCCGATTTCCTTCGCCCCCAGCAGAAAATGGCGAAAGTGTGGCGCGCACCACAGCGGATTCCTCGCTGGGGGCGCATTGTCCTGCCCATGCAGAAAAGGGGCTCTTCGGGGCGGGGTCGAACCGATGTGGTGAGGATTGCGGTCGTGGCGCGAGAGCCGGGCATGAGGATGGCGGCGGCCAAAGCCTTCGACAACGCCCCCCCGCAATGGTCGGTAGACCTTTACACGGAACCCCCTCCCGAGTGCGATGTGGTGCTTGTGTGCCCCGACGTCCCGGATCCCCGTCCTCCTGGAGTCATCTCGTTCGACCCAGCGGATTCGGCCGAAGTTCTGAGAAAGATAATGTCGCGTGCCGCGGGGCGACGACTTCCCCTGGTTTCGGTGACGGGTCCCGGGCGAGGATGTGGAGTGACGAGTCTGGCCTTACACCTCAGCCGTGCACTGGTCGCGTTCGGCACCGTCTGCTTCGTCGATCTCGATGAGCAATGGGGTGCCGCTCACAGGCTGGGGCTCGAGCCGGGCGCGCTCAAGTCCTGGCGCGATTTCGACGGTTCGGCCGAGTCGGTGAGTTCCTGTGCGTTGCCCACGCCGGGCGGGTTCCGAGCCTTGTTCTCTCCGCTTCCGGCGAGTCTCGGCTCCGCCGAGCTCGAGCCACGTCGGCCCGACGAGGGCGTGCTCTTAGCTGAGGCGCGATCGCTTTTCGAGGCGGTGGTGGTCGACATTTCCTCCCCGAGCGTCTTCGAGCGCACTGTTCCCCATTGCGAAGTTGCAGTGCTGGTTCTGCCTCCGTCCCGGCCCGCAGCCGCGCGCGCCCGCTGCTTGCTCGAAGCGTGGCCTGCGCTCACCTGGATGGTGGTCACCAACCGAATGGGGCCGGGAGGCGAGACCACCAGGTCGGAGCTCGAGCACATCCTTGGGCGACGCATCTCGCTCGAGCTTCCTTGCGCCCCATCGCTGCGCGATGCCGAGGATGACGGGCGTCTGCTGACCTCCGGCCTCAGCAGATGGATCAGACGAGTCGAACGCCTGGCCCGGGCGCTGGCGAGGTGAACGCACGGCTGCGGGAACTACTGCTGGAGCACGACGAGCTCGCCCAGCTCGATCCCGCCTGTCGCCGGCTGGGACTGAGAAAGCTCGCGACCGCGGCCGAGACCGCGGATCTCGGTGCGGTGGTGGGCGCCTTGGCCGACGAGGTCGACGGCTACGGTCCCATTTCTCGGTTCATGAGCGATGAGAGCGTCACCGACATCCTCATCAACGGGCCGTTCGCAGTGTGGGTCGAACGAGGTGGAAGCCTCGAGCCGACCGAGGTGCGGTTCGAGGGTCACGAGGCGCTGAGAGCCTGGGTCGAGCGCTGCCTCAGCCGGGCGGGTGCCCGTGCCGACGCCGCGAGGCCCGTCGCCGATGCCCGGCTCCCAGACGGCTCCAGGATGCACGTAGTGCTTCCACCACTGGCCCCCCACGGCCCCCTGATCTCGATAAGAAGATTCCCGCGGGCCCGCTTCGACCTTGAATGGCTGACTGCCGCCGGGATGCTCGATGCGAGTGACGCCGGCTTTCTTCGCAGTTGCGTAACGGAGCGCATCAGCGTCGCGATCTCTGGCTCCACCGCAAGTGGAAAGACCACTCTGCTAAATGCGCTGCTGGGGTTGATCGACCCTCGCCAGCGGGTCGTGCTCATCGAGGAAGTCCCCGAGCTAGACCCCGGGTGTCGCCACCTCGTCTCTCTCGTCGCGCGCCCCGAGAACCTAGAAGGGCGAGGAGCAGTAGGGCTCGACGCGCTGTTGCGGGCCGCCCTGCGCATGCGACCCGACCGGATAGTGGTGGGCGAGATCAGAGGAGCCGAAGCCTTGGCGGCGCTGGGAGCGTTGTCCACCGGCCATGCCGGCTCGATGGTGACGGTGCACGCATCGTCCGCTTCGGACGCGCTGGAACGAATGGTCACCCTGGCGCTGCAGGCGCCGGGCGGTCCTTCGGAGTCGTCTCTGCGACGCCAGTTTCACAAGGCCTTCGGTGCCGTAGTACACCTCGAGCGAACCGCCCGCGGCCGCAGGGCCGCCGAGATACTCCGCCTGGAGTGACGACGACGGCGGACCGGGTGGCGGGCCTTCGTGAGCTGGCCACCCTGCTGCGAGCAGGCCTCAGCCTAGGCGAGGGTCTCGATGAGTGGGCAGATCGTGCTCCCGAGTCTCTGAGAGGCCCTCTGGAACGTCTCCGCCGGCGCCTGCGGCTGGGGGCGACGACCGAGGAGGCCCTGGAGAGGCTCGTTCCGGAACTGGGAGAGGAGGGCCCGGCCGTGGCCGCGTTGGTGAGCGTTCATGTCCGCCTGGGCGGCGATGCGGCGACCCTGCTAGAGGACGCCGCAACCGCTGCGGAGGAACGCCGGGCGGCGATAGAGTCGGCTGCCGCAGCGGCTTCGGGAGCTCGTCTCTCCGGCCACATGGTGGCCGCCTTGCCATTCGCTCTGCTGCTACTTTCTCCTGCCTCCAGGGCGCCGCTGTTCGACGGAACCGGATTGGCGTTGCTCGCCGTCGGAGTCGGCCTCGGGGCGGTGGGGCTCGTGTGGATGGGGAGGGTCGTTCCCCGCCCTGAGGGGCTCGGGGATCCCTGTGCCTCCCTTGCGAGCCTGGTCGCCGGCGTCTGCGAGGCGGGAACGTCTCCCAACGAGGCTCTCGAGGTCATAGCGGGTTGCGCGGGGGTGCCGCTGGAGGAGGAGCTGGGCCGAGCCCGACGGCTGGCGTCGCTGGGAGCGAGCTGGCCCGAGGCACTGAGGCGCGCCGGTGATGACGGCCTCGGTGAGCTGGCGACCGTCATCGAACGAGCCACGAACAGCGGCTCTCCGGTAGCGGCCCCTCTTCGCTCTTTGGCGACTTCGAGGCGGCGGCAGGCGGCGCGGGACTTCGAGGCGCGCCTGCGCCGGGCCCCGGTGATCATGGTGGTGCCCCTGACGCTGTGCGTGCTCCCCTCGTTCGCCGTGCTCGGCTTGGCGCCTTTTCTCAGGGGCGTGTCCCTCTAACCGCCGAGTGGTGGTCAGATGCTCTATATGACCACCTCACCACCACTCGGCGGAGTGCTTCTGGTCCTTACGCTGGTGCTGGGCTCCTGCAGCGGCTATGGCTCGGCGTCGACGGATCCCTCGCCCTCTCGAGAGTCACCGTCACCCGAGCCCACTTTCAACAGCTCCACCGCCATTGTGCGAGGCGACGAAGGCTCGGTCCTGATCAAGGTAGAGGTCGCCCAGTCGGCCGAGCAGAGGAGCAGGGGCCTCATGTTCCGAGACTCGTTGCCTGCGGACAGCGGCATGGTGTTCTTGTTCTTCGAGCCGAGGCAAGGGGGCTTCTGGATGAAGAACACGAGGATCCCGTTGTCGATCGCTTTCTTTGGAGAGAGCGGTGAGATCGTCGATATCCTCGACATGGAGCCGTGCCGAACCGAGCCTTGCCCCATCTACACTCCCGATGCCACCTACTTCGGCGCTCTCGAGGTTAACCAGGGAGCGTTCGAAGAGTGGGGAATCTCCGAGGGCGATGTCATCCAGATGAACCAGTAGCGGCTTGCATTCGGCCGCACCCCGCTTACTCCAGCTTGCGCGCCTTCCAGACCTCTTCGGAGGGCCAGCGGCGCGCCCACTCGAGCATTACAAACTCGTAGCTGGTAGTGGCGTGGGGTCGATCATGTCTTCGATCTGGAACCCATGTCGTCGCAGCAGACGGATCCAATCCCCGTAGCCAAGATGGAACTCCACCGAAGGATCTTCGGGCCACTCGAAACGATGCATTCCGAAGTAATCACGCCGGAGCCGGTCTTCGGCCGGCTGGGTCTCGTCATCGTGCACGCACAGCATTAGCAGCGTCGAGTTCCCGAGGAAGATCAGCTCTCCTCCGGGTCGCAAGAGGCGGGACGCTTCGGGTATCCACCTGTATGGGTCGCTCCAGATGGCGGCGCCGTACTCGGAGATGACGAGATCGAAGGCCCCATCGCGAAGCGGGACGGACTCGGCCGGCGCGCAGATCAAAGGGAATCTCAGGTCGAAGCGCTCCTGAAACTTGCGCGCGTTGACGAGCTGTGCCCAGGTGGGATCGAGACCGATCGGCGCCGCTCCGCGACGTGCGAGCCAGGCCGAGACATAGCCTGTGCCGCACCCAAGCTCAACGATGTCCATCCCCTCCACCGCGGGCAGGATGCCGGCTTCTGCTTCCGGGACGT
>JALZJN010000240.1 GCA_030859735.1 Actinomycetota bacterium | reverse complement strand
TACGCGGCGCCTCGACGCACAACCTACGGGACGTGGACGTCGACATCCCGCTCGGGGTGCTCTGCGTGCTCACGGGTGTCGCGGGCTCCGGCAAGAGCTCGTTGATCCAGGGCTCGGTCGCCGGCCGTGACGGCGTGGTGGTCATCGACCAGGGTGCGATCCGCGGTTCGCGACGGAGCAACCCGGCGACGTACACCGGACTGCTCGACCCCATCCGCAAGGCGTTCGCGAAGGCCAACGGCGTGAAACCTGCGCTCTTCAGCTCCAACTCCGAGGGCGCCTGCCCCACCTGCAACGGCGCCGGCGTCATATACACCGACCTTGGCGTCATGGCCACCGTCGAATCCACCTGCGAGGAGTGCGGGGGGAAGCGGTTCCAGGCGTTGGTGCTAGAGTACACGCTGGGCGGCCGGAACATCGCCGAGGTGCTCGCGATGTCGGTGACCGAGGCCGAGGAGTTCTTCGGTGCCGGCGAGGCCCGCGTGTCGGCCGCCCACAAGATCCTCGACCGTCTCGCCGACGTCGGGCTCGGCTACCTCACCCTCGGCCAGCCGCTGACCACGCTGTCCGGCGGCGAGCGACAGCGGCTCAAGCTGGCCACCCGCATGGCCGAGAAGGGCGGCGTCTACGTCCTCGACGAGCCGACCAGCGGCCTGCACCTCGCCGACGTCGAGCAGCTACTCGGCCTACTCGACCGGCTCGTGGACTCCGGCAAGTCGGTCATCGTCATCGAGCACCACCAGGCGGTCATGGCGCACGCCGACTGGATCATCGACCTCGGCCCCGGCGCCGGCCACGACGGCGGCCGGATCGTCTTCGAAGGTACACCCGCCGACCTCGTCGCCGCCCGCTCCACCCTCACTGGCGAGCACCTCGCGGCCTACGACGCCGGCGCCTGACCGAGGCCCTCGCGGGCGCCGTGAGACAAGCTCTCTCATCTGTTTCGGCTCGTCCCACTCGCCGACCGATAAGTGATGTTGTCCCAGCGACGAGCACGGGAACCTGCTGCGCAAGCGTTGGTAGTCGATGCCAGGAATGAAGAACCCGACCGCGCCCCAGAGCACGAACACCACGCCGGCGATGCAGGCATACCCGACCATGACGATCCCGGCAGAGATCACCCACCAATTCACCTGCCGACGCGGCAGTGAGGGGATCGTCACGGTCATTAGAGTTCCTTTCAAAACCTTGGGAGGATATCTGGGCCGTCGTGTAGCCAGACGTGATTCGAGAATCGTGCGGAAGCATCAACACCTTCCTGCGTCATAAACAGTTGCATCATGCGAGGGTAAGGTCGTGATCAGTCCGAATATCAGCCTGAAGATCGCCAGTGCTCTGAAGTAGGTTCTGCCCATGTCCGACTCCTTTGTGTGGCTGAATGCGGCGAAGGCATCACCGGCAGAGCCTGTCGAGCTTATCCTCTCGCCATCGGCTCGCCCACATCGTGGGGATTGACTGCTTTGTAGCCCAGGGCTTCGGCCAGTGATCCTACGGTCGCGGCCAGCAGGTCCTGCAGCCAGGTCGGAAGACTTGTATCGTAGAGGCCGTACCGATTGAAGAGCTTGAGCATTGCCGCCTGTTGGAGGAGACTCTTGGGTCTCCCTTCTGCGGTGACCTTGCCCTCTCGGGCGAGCCCAGCGAGGGTCGCAATCATCCCCAGCACGTCCTGCACAGCTCCCGCGTTCGGCTCTGCAAGCTCGGTGCGTTGCCGGTACACCAGCTCGGTCTCACCTGCGTTCCACGGATGGATGTGGCGCTGGTTCGGATGGACGACGATGACATCTCCTGACCCCGCTGTCCGCTGCACTCCGCCGATGCTGTAGCGTGCTACGCCTGCGATGATCTCAAACCGCTCCGTCCACGAGAGGTGCAGGTGCTCCGGGACATCGGGGCCAGCGTGCGGCACGTTGTGGGACTCTACCACCCAGCCCATGCCACCCGCCTCCGTATCACTCTCGATAACAACAAGCCGCGATCCGGTGTGCGGGTTCTCGATGGCAAAGCCTGCCTGGATCATGCTGACGTCCCCCTCAGCCAAGACTCGGAGCCTCTCCAGCGTCCACTCCACGCCGGAGCGGAACTCTTGCGGGATCCTGGACCTGGTGCATCGCGGTACTCGTTGCCAACTCAACTCAACAACGCATTCTACGGTTACTGCTGCCAACCTATCATAGGGCGGAGGGGAGTTCAATCCCTAGCATGCGATGCATACCAGGCCACGGCTCGCCACCACATCAGCCGTGAAGACCGACTAGTGGCTTACCCATAGCGGATAAGCATACCTACTCACACCGCGGCTTTGAAAGGAACTCTAAGCTTGCGCTTTAAGCCTGCCGGTAGGGAAGAAATGCGGCAAGCTCTCGACGAGTGCATGATGG
>JALZJN010000239.1 GCA_030859735.1 Actinomycetota bacterium | reverse complement strand
ACTCTGGATACGCCTTGGAGGCCTCACCATTACGCACGCGTTCTTCGGCTCCCAAGGACCTGGGAAGAAATGAGTTCCGCGGACGTGAGGCGCTACGATGAACCGATGGGGACAACGTCCGGTGAGGAGGCCACCGAGAAGGTAACGGCGCGACCACCTCGGGCCGGAGAGGAGATGCACGCAGACGTCGCGGACCTCGCCGCTATGGTCCGGAGAGTGCTGGGCGCGAGGCTGAGCGACCCTCATGATGTCGAGGACCTCGCCCAGGAAACTTTGGCGCGCGTCATCGAGGCCCGCCCCCGGATCACAGATGAGGGCCTCGCTGCATATGCTGTTGTGACGGCGCGCAATCTGGCAAGTTCTCTCGGGCGTGACGAGGCCCGTCATCGCCGTCAAGCCCATCGCTTCATAGACCTAAGGACGCCTTCTCAGCCTGAGGAAGAGACGCTGCGACGAGAAGAGTCTGCGGCGGTAGCTGCTGCCTTGAAGAAGCTGTCTCCAAGAGAGAAGTTCGCTGTGATTGGACACGAAGTGGGCGGCAGGGATATGGGGACCCTGGGGCAGGAGCTGGGGGTTACTCCCGGGGCGGTCGCGGTTCAGCTTGCGAGAGCGCGCGCCAAACTAAGAGTCGACTATCTTCTGGCTCTAAGAAAGGCAACTCCCCCTACACCTGTTTGTCGTTCAGTGCTCGTGGCGTTGTCGGCGGGCGATAGGCGCAGGCAGGCGGCGCTCGATTCGGCAGATCACCTGCTGCATTGCGAATATTGTGCGGCTCTGAGTGATCCTTTGTTACAGAAACGAAGGCCGGTTCCAGTACTGATCCCGCTGGTCTTCCTGCAGCGGTTGATCGAGCAATTCGGCCGGCGGCTGGGGACTCCGCAGGCCCAGGCCACCGCCGTCGCAGCCGGCGGCGGCTTGGCCGTAGCTTCGGTTGCAGTTGTCGCGAGCATGATGCTAGGCGGGAATGCTCAGGAACAGGTACCGCTTGAAGGACGCCTAACCACCTCGGGCAACGTCCTGCCCACAGCGGCCTCGAAACTCGAGAATCATATTGGTAAGGGTGTCAAGGCGCACTCCATGAATGTCGATTCCGTCCCCTCCGATGAAGGCTTCTGGATCGGGAGCAAGGAGGCCCGAGTCTTCGTGCAGTTGACAATGAGTAGGTCTAGAGAATCGCCCGTACGAATCGAGCCCGGTGAACGCGTGACGCTCACCGGTACCCTCAGGAGACACGGACCCGGTTTCGCTCACCGCCACGGCGTAACCAGGGCGGAGGGAGCGGCCGAGCTTCGCCGAAGCCCGCAACACATTGTGGCCTCCCTGCAGGAGCTCAGCGTTCGGTGATCCTCACTTCGTTGATGTAGATCGGCACCTGGGGCTCGTCCATCGTCTGCGGATCGGTCCCGCCTACGGTGTCCTTTCCGCTGATCTCCAGTAGCGTCGCTTCCGAGGCTTGCGCCTGCCCGAAGATCGTGTAAAGAGGATCGAGGCCCGCGGGGCCCTCGGGCTGGACCACGATGAAGAACTGGCTGCCCCCCGTGTCGGGCTGACCGGTGTTGGCCATCGCCACCACTCCGAAGACATAGTCGCGGCCCTCGGTGCCCCCGAGCTCGTCGGGGATCGAGTAGCCGGCGTCGTCCGGGGCGTGGCCGTTGAGCCCGTCGGGGTCGCCGGTCTGGATCACGAATTTCTGGACGACACGGTGCCACACGAGGCCGTCGAAGAAGCCCTCGCGCGCCAGGAACACGAAGCTGTTGACCGTTGCAGGCGCTTGCTCTTCGAGCAGGTCGATGCGGATGTCTCCACACGAGGTATCCAGCACCGCCGAGTAATCGACGCCGGACTCGAGCACGTCCTCGGGGGCCTCGTACTGCTGCGGTTGCGCCTGAGGAGGAGGCTCGGCGCCGCAGGCCGTGTCCGCTCTAGCCTCCTGCTTGGGAGGCGAGGGGGCGGGATCCTCTCCCGCTCCGGCCATGATCGCGAGCCCTACCACGACCGCGACGCCGAGGGCAACCGCGCCGGCGATGCGGGCTCGCCGGCGCCGCTTCAGAGACGCCGTACGCGCCTGCGAGGCGCTCTTTGTCCTGCTCATCGGCTGCTAGTGTCGCCCATCCAGCCATGTCATCCGGACGCCTTCGAATTCTCGTCGCCAAGCCCGGCCTCGACGGCCATGATCGGGGCATCAAGATCGTGGCGCGCGCGCTGAGAGACGCGGGCATGGAGGTCATCTACACGGGTCTCCATCAAACCCCGGAGCAGATCGCGTCCGCGGCGCTGCAGGAGGATGTCGACGCGGTCGGGCTGTCGTGCCTGTCGGGAGCCCATATGACTTTGTTTCCCAAGGTCGTGAGATTGCTCGAAGAGCAGGGGGCCCCCGACATCGTGGTGTTCGGCGGCGGAATCATCCCGGGTTCGGACGCGGCGAAGCTCAAGGAGGCCGGGATCGCCGAGGTTTTCACGCCCGGCGCAACCACTTCGTCGATCATCGAGTGGGTGAGGGCCAACGTGGGATCATCCGACGAGCCCGAGCTCGCCCAAACTCCGGAGGATTAGTTGGATCTGTTCGAGTATCAGGGCAAGGAGCTGTTGCGAAAGTTCGAGGTCCCGGTTCCCGAGGGCCGGGTCGCGACCACTCCCGAGGAGGCGCGAGCGGCGGCTGAAGGGCTGGGCGGCAGAGTCGTGGTCAAGGCGCAAGTTCAGGTGGGGGGCCGCGGTAAGGCGGGAGGCATCAAGGTTGCATCCAGTCCCGACGAGGCTTCGTCTGCCGCCGAGGAGATTCTCGGAATGGACATCAAGGGCCACGTGGTTAAGCGTGTGCTGATCGAGCGCGCCGGCACGATCGAGTCCGAGTATTACCTCTCCTTTCTTCTCGACCGCTCCGAACGCGATGTATTGGGAATGATGAGTGCCAAGGGCGGCATCGACATCGAGGAGGTCGCCGCAACCGATCCCGATGCCATCGCTCGAGTTCACATCCCTCCACTGCTCGGCATCTCCGACTTCCATGCACGCGCCCTCGTTTTCGGTGCCGGCATCGAAGAAGCGGCCCGCAAGGAGGCGATCGCCATAATCCCTACGCTGTACCGGGCGTTCATAGCGTCGGACGCATCGTTGATCGAAGTGAATCCTTTGGTGTTGATGGATACCGGACGCGTTGTTGCCCTCGACGCCAAAGTGACCCTCGATGATTCGGCCGACTACCGCCACCCCTATTACTCCGAGCTCAAGTCTGCCCACGAAGTGCCCGAACAGGAACGATTGGCGAAAGAGAAGGGACTCAACTTCATAAAACTGCAGGGCGATGTGGGCATCATCGGCAACGGCGCGGGTCTTGTCATGTCGACGCTCGACGTAGTTAAGGCGGCGGGCGGCGACTCCGCCAACTTCCTCGACGTGGGAGGTGGAGCGGGGGCCGAGCTGCTGTCGAACGCGCTCGAAGTCATCACCTCCGATGAGGCGGTCAAGTCCGTGCTCGTCAATATCTTCGGGGGGATCACTCGCTGTGACCTCGTCGCCGAAGGGATCATCGATGCTTTCGGCCGCCTCGACATGAAAGTGCCCGTGGTCGTGCGGCTCGACGGCACGAATGCGGAACAGGGACGCAAGATGCTTGCAGACACGCCTAACGAATTGTTGATCTCGGAGAAGACGATGCTGGGGGCGGCTGAGAAGGCCGTCGCGCTGGCGCACCAAGGGGCGGCCTGATGGCCATCTTGATCGGTAAGGAAACAAAGCTCGTGGTTCAGGGACTGACGGGCCGTGAAGGCTCTTTTCACGCCAAGCGGAACCAGGATTACGGTACCGCCTTGGTGGCCGGCGTAACTCCGGGAAAGGGAGGCAGTGATGTCTCGGGCACTCCGGTTTTCGACACCGTGGAGCGCGCGGTCGCAGAGACCGGTGCGAACACGGCCCTGGTGTTCGTACCCCCCCGTTTCGCGGCCGATGCCATCCTGGAAGGGCACGATGCGGGCATCGAGGTCATCATCGCAGTCACCGAAGGCGTGCCCGCCCTCGACATGGCGCGGACAGTTGCTCACTTGCGGGGCTCGGGCAACGGGGTCCACCTTATCGGGCCCAATTGTCCAGGCGTAATTTCTCCCGGCCTGGCAAACGTCGGGATAATCCCCGGCGAGATTTGCTCCGAAGGACCGGTCGGGCTCGTCTCTCGTTCAGGGACGCTCACCTATCAAATCGTGCACGAGCTGACTCAGAAGGGCGTCGGCCAATCCACCTGCGTTGGCATCGGAGGCGATCCCATTCCGGGCTCGAACTTCATCGACGTCCTTGAGCTCTTCGAGCAGGACGAGGCTACCGAGCTCGTGGTCATGGTGGGCGAGATCGGCGGTGATGCCGAAGAGCGGGCGGCGGAGTGGAGCAAGGACAACATGACCAAGCCGATCGTCGCCTACATCGCCGGCCTGACCGCACCCGAGGGAAAGCGCATGGGACACGCCGGCGCAATCGTGTCGGGCTCGAAGGGAACGGCGAAGGCCAAGATCGAAGCGCTCGAGGGGGCCGGGATTCGCGTCGGCCGCAACCCGACCGAAGTGGCGGAGATCGTGGCCGAGATCAAGGGCTGAGGCCGCGGGATGCCTCTCGGACCACCGTGGGCGCGGCCGCTGAAGGGCAGCCTCGAGCAGCTCGTGATCGACTCGCAAGTGCTGCGGAACAATCCGCTGGGCGACCCGTCCCGGCGTCCGCTCTACGTCTATCTGCCACCTGGGCTCGACGACGGCCCACACGCCTCGGTCTACGTGATCCAGGGCATGACCGGCCAGGTGGACATGTGGCTCAACCGCACCGCCTTCGAGCCGAACATGATCGAACGTCTCGACGCGCTGTTCGGTGCCGGCGAGTGTCCCCCGGCGGTGATCGTGATGGTCGATGCCTGGACGAGCTATGGGGGCTCCCAGTTCATCAACTCGGCCGCAACCGGGCGCTACATGGACTACCTCTGCGATGAAGTGGTGCCGTTCATCGATGAGCGCTACCCGACGGCGTCGAGCCGCGACCATCGCGGCCTGAGCGGCAAGTCGAGCGGCGGCTATGGGGCGATGGTGGTGCCCATGCTGCGCCCCGATGTCTTTTCGGGCCTTGCCTCACACGCTGGAGACGCCCTCTTCGAGGCCTGCTATGGGACCGAGTTTCCCGTCACCACCCGGATTCTGCGCGATCGCTTCGGCGGCTCCTATGAGGCCTTTTGGGCGCACTTCCGCGCGACCGAATCGCTCGATCCTCAGCTTCATGCACCACTCAACACCTACGCGATGGCGGCCTGCTACTCGCCCGACGAGGACAGCCCCGGCGAGGTCGTTTTGCCCTTCGACATCGACTCCGGCAAGATCATCGACGAAGTGTGGGCACGCTGGCTCGCATGGGACCCGGTCCGGATGGCTCCGCAGCGCGCCGACGCTCTGCGCAGCATGCGGCACATCTACCTTGATGCCGGCCGTTCGGACGAGTACTACCTCGATCTCGGTGCACAGGCCTTCTCCAAGGAGCTGGACGCTCACGGTATCGAGCACACGCTCGAGCTCTTCGACGGCGCTCATGGGGGGTTGCAGTACCGCTATCCGGGAGCGATTGCGGCGCTGGCCACTGCCCTCGCAGTGTGAGCTCTTCTCTCGTCGTCCTCGTCTCCGGCGAGGGCTCGAACCTCCAGGCGCTGGTGGCGGCGTGCGATCGGAGAGAGGTGTCGGGCGAGGTGGTGGCGGTCGGTGCGGACAGGGACTGCGGGGGAGTCGTGTGGGCCGCAGGCCGCGGCATTCCGACCTTCGTCGTCCCGTTTCGCTCTCCCAGGGCGAAGTGGAGCTCCGCCCTTCTCGAGCGGGTGAGCAACTTTCACCCTGACCTGGTCGTGTCCGCCGGGTTCATGCGAATCCTGTCGCCGGCGTTCGTGGACGCCTGCGACGGACGTCTCATCAACCTGCACCCCTCGCTGCTCCCGAGCTTCCCCGGCCCCCATGCGGTGCGCGACGCGCTGGCGGCGGGTGTGGCGGTTACCGGGTCCACAGTTCACTTCGTCGATCACGGTGTCGATTCTGGGCCGGTGATCTTGCAACGGGAGGTTCCCATCGAGCCGGGGGACACGGAGGAGTCGTTGCACGCGCGCATAAAGGGGGCCGAGCACGAGCTGTTGCCGGAAGCCTGCCGCCTCGTTCTCTTCAGGCAGAGCCCCGCTCAGCGAGGCTAGCTCTGCACAGAGCATCGCGGACCCTCTCTGCGACGACCTTTGGCCGGTGGTGGAGATCGAACAAATGTTATGCAGGCGTTGAAGGGAGGTCTTTCTTGGTTGAGTGCCGAGTCGAGCGCCACCTCAACGAGGTTGTGTGGCAGTGAGGCTCCCAGCTCGACGAGTGTACGAGTAACAGTTGTCACGAGGATTGGACCGATCCGAACAACGTCTCGAGCGGGGAGTTGATCAGTGTGATGAAAGATGAACCTGCCCGTGTTTGGCCGCCGTGTGGTCGCGCTGATCGTCTCCACCAAGCTTCCGTGTAACCGTGTAGGCCGTGCAGCCGAACCGCCGCCCTCATGGCGGCCGCCCCGTGCGCCACGATCGTCGCGGCCAGCACATCCTGTTCGAAGCATTGTGGGACGGCCGCCACTCTGTAAATTCCCCGAAACACCGGTATCCACAGACCCTGCTTGGTCCGGCGGTCGATCGCACTGATCGAGTAGCCGAGATCGGCTGCCTCGGCGCGAGTGACGATTCCATAGCGTGCCGCAACAAAGGTCATAAGCCGCCGTTCGAGGTCCATACAGGAAGCCGATCACACGGCGGAGCAGACCCCGCTCAGCGGGGCTGGGTCTGCTCAGAACTCTCGAAGCGGGTCGCTATCGTCAGCAGCAGGTGCACGATTCCCAGGACTATGAAGAAGATCGTCGGCTCCTGCTCGTCGGAAAAGCCCAGCACGAACGGGCTGATGATCAGCAGCACTGCGAGGGCGTAGTCGAGGACGACATGGGCCGAGATCGACAGCCCATCCACGAGCCCGGTGGGCCCGGCGGTGGTGCCGGCCACGAGCAGGATCAGGATGCCCACCGCCACCGACACGCCGGTAGCAGAGCCTGACTCGAAGCCGAATAGCAAGGGGGCCGCGATGAACGCGACCCCCGCTATGTATTCGATGATGCCGTGGACTGCGGCTGGTATGGGACCGTCTCTCAACAGTGGGTTCGCCATAAGCGGCAGCGTAACCGAGGCTACTGCTTGGTGGCTTGGACCTCGATCTCGAGGGTCAGCTTCTTGGACACAGCTACGCCGCCGGTCTCCAGCGCCTGATTCCAGCTCACTCCCCAGTCGTCCCGGGCGAGCTGGCCCTCGGCCGAGAAGAACGCACGCCTCAGCCCATAGGGGTCCTGGATGACTCCGCCCACCTCGCCGGCAAGCGTGATCGGCTTCGTCACGCCGCGCATGGTCAGGTCACCGGTCAGCTCAAAGCCGCCGTCGTCCGAGATAGAGAGGTTGGTACTACGGAACTTGATCTCGGGGTGGTTCTCGGCGTCGAGGAAGTCGGCGCTCTTCAGATGGCCATCGCGATTCTCATCGGTCGTGTCGATGCTGGCGGCGTCGATGTTGACCTCGGCCCAGGACTGGCGTGGGTCCTCCTCGATGTGGAGGGCGCCGGCGAAGGTCCTGAAGTGTCCTCTCACCTTTGACACCATGAAGTGACGCGCAACCGCGCCGATGCGGGAATGCGCTGGGTCGATCGCCCAGGTCCCGGGTTCGGGGAGCTCTGTCGTACCGACGGTGCGTGTGGCTGTTTCCGCCATCTTGGAACCTCCTGCTCCTAGGTACCGGTCTCTCCGGTCCTACCCATTGCAACGATTGCATATACAACAACATTCCCTCCATCCTCAGATAAAAGTTGCGCGCACAACTGGCGTATTCTGGGGAAGTGAGTGCTCCAAGCGGCGGCCCTCAGCTCGAGGCGTGGAGGGCCTTTCTAAGCGGCTACCGAGCCCTGATGAACGTGCTCGAGGATGAGCTCAAATGCGCTCGGGGTCTTCCCTTGACCTGGTTCGACGTGCTCGCCCAGCTCCACGACGCCCCCGGAAACAGGCTGCGGATGAAGGAGCTGGCGGACTCGATCATGCTCTCCAAGAGCGGGCTCACGCGCGTGGTCGACCGTATGGTGGGCGCCGATCTGGTGGGCAGGGAATCGTGCCCCTCCGACCGGCGGGGTTATGAGGCAGTACTGACGGCCACCGGCCGCAAGGCGTTCGAGGAGGCCCATCCCGTCCACCTCGAGGGCATCGAGCGCCACTTCTCCTGCCATTTCTCCGACGACGAGGCACAAGCTCTGTCCCAGGCGTTGGCCAAGCTGCTGCATCCCGCTCCCACCGCCCCGTGCCCATAGCTCGAGCACTGCTGAGTGTGTCCGACAAGTCGGGCATCGCCGAGGTGGCGCGCGCCCTGGTCGAGTCGGGGGCAGAGATCCTTTCCTCCGGCGGCACCGCTCAGATACTGGAGGATGCAGGTATAGAGGTGACTCGGGTGGAAGACGTCACCGGCGCACCGGAGATGCTCGGCGGCCGGGTCAAGACGCTTCACCCCCTGATCCACGGCGGCATCCTGGCGGACAGAGACGAGCCCTCACATCTCGAGGAGATCGAACGGCTCGGCATCGCGCCCATCGAGCTCGTGGTCGTGGACCTCTATCCCTTCGAGCGCGCCCTTGCACAGAGCCTTGCGGAGGACGAGCTGATCGAGCACATCGATATCGGAGGGGTGGCCCTGATCAGGGCCGCGGCGAAGAACTGGCGAGCCGTGACCGTGGTGGTGACTCCCGAGCGCTACCCGGAACTGCTCGACGCGGTGAGAAATGGCGGGCCTACCCTCGAGTTGCGTCGCGACCTCGCCCTCGAGGCTTTCGCGCGCACGGCCGCCTATGACGCTGCCATCGCTCGCTACCTTGGGGGCAACGGCTCGCTGGGCGATCGTCTCGTCATTTCGGTTCCCAAGATGCTCGACCTGCGCTACGGAGAGAACCCTCACCAACGAGCGGCCCTCTACGCGGCCTCGGGCCTCGGGGTCGGGAGCTCCACGCAGCTGGGCGGCAAGGAGCTCTCCTACAACAACCTGCTGGACGCGGATACGGCGTGGGGTCTGGCCACCTCTCTAAAGCCCCCCACCGCGGTCATCGTCAAGCACACCAACCCCTGTGGAGTGGCCTCCGCAAACTCATTGGAGTCGGCGTTGCGACGCGCCCGGGCCTGCGACGAAGCGGCGGCCTTCGGCGGCATCGTGGCCCTGAACCAAGCCTGCGACAAGAGGTCTGCAGGCGCCCTCGTCGAGACCTTCTTCGAGGTCGTGGTCGCCCCCGCCTATGAGCCTGAGGCTCTGGACATCCTGCGCCAGAAGAAGCAGCTCCGCCTGCTCGTGGCAGAGGGCCCCGGTGAGGCCCTCGAGCTGCGCAGCATCTCGGGAGGGCTCTTGGTCCAAGAGCGCGACGAGGTGTCCGGGATCGGACAGTGGACCGTGGTCACCACGGTTGAGCCTCCTCCCGAAGAGCTCGACGACCTCCGTTTCGCCTGGGGGGTCGCCGCCGCGGTCAAGTCGAACGCCATAGTGCTCGCGAGCGAGCTGGCGACGGTCGGCATCGGCGCCGGTCAGATGAGCCGGGTGCAGGCCGCCGAGCTTGCCGCTCGCGCCGCCGGAGATCGGGCCGCAGGCGCGGTCTGCGCCTCCGACGCCTTTTTTCCCTTCGCCGACGGGATCGAGAGACTGGCGGAGGCAGGGGTTGCCGCGATCGTGCAGCCGGGCGGATCGGTGCGCGACGAGGAGGTCATTGCGGCCGCCGACGAACGAGGCCTCGCCATGGTTTTTACCGGGGAGCGTCACTTCCGCCATTGACGTTTCCGGTGGCGAGGTGGGCACCCGCGGCCTCCATGGCGCGCAGGCCCGGCAACCACAGAAACGCCAGAACCGCTAGGCCGCCGACCACTCCCGCAAGCGCCAGCGTGGCTTCATTGCCGAGAACGAGCGCGACCGGCCCGGCGAGGGCAAAGGACAACGGAGTCAAGCCCGTCGATACCAGCCAGTCGAAGCTCGAGACGCGGCCCAGGAGCTCGGGCGGCACCATGCGGTGCATCAGCGTGCCCCAGACGATCAGTCCCGTGGTGAAGGTGGCCCCGACCACCAAACTCGCAAGCATCGCCTCCCAAATCTCGGTGGCGATGGCGTAGTAAGAGATCACGAAGGTCCCGACCGACCAGTTGAGGTACATGAACGTGACCTGCCGCCGTGGCAGCCCTTTTTGGGACACGGTGATCGACGCAAGGATCGAGCCCACTCCGCCGATCGCCAGGATGAAGCCGTAGGCACCGGCTCCGCCGCCGATGTTCTCCCTCACGAGCAGTGGCAGGAGAACTTGAAGAGGCCCGACGAAGCACAGCTGAGCTACGGCCGCAGCCGCCAACGTTCCCCATAGCCAGGTCTGTGAGCGGACGAAGGCAAAGCCCTCGCCGATCTCGGAGAGCACAGAGGCGTGAGGCGTTGCCGCGGCCCGGCGTTGAGGACGCATGAGCAGAAGACAGGCGGCCGAGAGCCCGAACGAGACGGAGTCGATGAGAAAGGCCTCGCCCGGCCCCCAGAGGGCGACGAGCAGCCCGCCGACGGCCGGGCCCACGAGCCGAAACGCCACCGGGCGCACGAACTGGTCCAGTGCATTGGCCTCGACCAGGAGGTTCTGCGGCACGATGTCGGGCACGATGGCACCGAACGCAGGCATGAAGAAGGCTTCGCCGCCTCCGTACACGGCGACCAGGACCAAGATGTGCCACAGCTCGATGTTGCCGGACACGGACAGCAGTCCCAGAGCTCCGATCGCCACTCCTCGCACGACGTCCGAGGCCAGCAGGATCGTGCGGCGCTCGAGGCGGTCCGAGACCACTCCACCGACGAGCAGGAACACGACCTGGGGGATGGTCCAGGCGACGCCGACCGCGGATAGGGCCGTGGGGGCGTCCGAGAGCCGCAGTACCTGCCACGCAATGGCCACGAAGTAGATGCCGTCCCCGAGCATGGACACGGTCATCCCGGCCCACAGCAGGGAGAAGTCGCGCAGTTTGAGCGGCTGCACGATCTTGAGGCGGCCACTGAGAGCGCCCCCCGGGCGCTCGCCCTCCTCGATCCGGTGACGGGGGTCCTTGTGGTCGGGGGTAGTGGGCTCGCCGCGGTGGTCTGCCCGGATCGGCCCCTCGTCCCCCATCGTGCCCATCTTAGTAGGCGACGCCGATCCGGGCAGAGATCTGCGCTTGAGGACACCGGCCGTGGGGCGTGCAAAGTTCCCCGCCGCTCCGACGCCCCCAGCGCCCGCAGTAGTGTGGGGGCATGTTTACCGGAGAGGTCGTCGCCATCTACATCGCCTCCGACGAGGGCAAGCCTACCGAATCTGTGTTCGAAGTCCGAGCTCATCAGGGCCGCGGGCTCGAGGGCGACCGCTACGCAAGCCAGGAGGGCAAGTTCTCCCAAAAGGATGACCCCGGCCGGGAGGTGACGCTGATCGAGTCCGAGGCGATCTCCGCTCTGAGAAAGGACTACGACATCGATCTGGGCCTCGGCGGGAGCAGGCGCAACATCGTGACCCGAGGAGTGCCGCTGAACCACCTGGTGGGCCAGGAGTTCCGGGTCGGCGAGACGACCCTCAGGGGCATAAAGCTGTGTGAGCCGTGTGGCTACCTCGAAGGCCTTACCGAGAAGGGAATCCGTAAGGGCCTGGCGCATCGGGGCGGGCTCAACGCCCAGATCATCTCCGAAGGTGTCATCCGGGCGGGGGACGAGGTCTCGGGCGGCCCGAGCTAGAGCAGCCCTGCTAGATCCAGCACCACCCGGCCGGCGGCATTTCGTCCTCGGATCCGGTCTTTTTCTCGGGCGCGGCCTTCTCGCATGAGTCGAACCGCCAGATGCGTGCCCTCCAGGCCTCATAGGGCAGTGCCGACCCACTCAGAAGCGGGAAGTAGAAGGCGAACAGCAAGGCGGCTACGAGGCAGAAGGAGCCGACGGCCGCCGTGCCCCCTGAGGTCCGACTCAGCCAAACGGCGACCAGAGCGAGCGCCAGGCACATGAACGGCAGTGCGGGCAACAGATAGAAGAGGAACACCGCGGACCGGTCGCCCGCGAGCAAGAACCAGGGGGCATAGGACCACGCGAACCCGGCCAGGATGACTCCCTCCGGACGGGTTGGGTCTCGACGGAGCAGCCACGTCACCGCGACCGCTCCCAAGGCCAGAAGCGACGACCACCACACCAAGGGGCTCCCGGTTGCCAGCACCTCCTTGTAGTCGCCGGAACCGGTGATCTCGAAGTAGTAAGAGACCGGTCGCTTGAGCAAGGGCCACGACCACGGCGGAGACTGATAGGAGTGCGTGTCGTTGAGTGCGCTGTGGAAGTCGTACATGAACAACTGGCGCTCGGCCAGCGCGCGTAGCCATGCCCCCTGTTCCCACGGAGCGGCCAGCACGGCACCATCGAGCCTCCCGAGATAGGTGGCTGCATAGACGACCGCCGGGAGGACAACCAGCCACAGCGCCACCATCGAGAGGTCACGTCGCAGCATCCCTGCCCGGTCGAGTCGCTCGCCCCGGCTGAGGGCCTCGCCCCTTTCCCAGACCAACACCATCACCGGAGCCGCCACCACGACCAGGGCACCCGACCACTTGGTGGCGAGGGCCGCTCCCGCGGCGGCGCCCGCGGCGGCTAGCCACGGCCGCAATGGGTTTCGCTCGGTCTGCCGGTCGAGCACCAGGAACAGGAACACCGCCAGGCCGAGACCCGTCACGAAGACGTCCAGCATCGCCACCCGGGACTGCACGAAATGAAGAGGGTCGAGAGCAAGCAGCCCCGCCGCGACAAGCGCCCCCATCGTCGAGCCGAGCAAGCGGCGACCCAGGACGTAGGTCAGAGCGATCGTGAGTGTCCCGGCCGCCACCGCAGCCACCCGCCGGCCGAAGGGATCGTAGCCGAACAGCTCGATGCCCGCTCCGATCAACCATTTCCCGAGTGGCGGGTGCACCGAGGTCTGCTCGGCCCCCGTCCCGCACAACGACTCGACCGCCTTCACGTACCAGCAGGCGTCCTTGGCGTAGTAGACCTCGTCGAAGATCAGCTGAGCGGGCCGGCCGAGCCGGAACAGACGCACCCCCGCCGCCACCACGGTCACCGCAAGCAGCGCTACCAGGTCTGGAGCTCCGCCCCAATGAGAGGGGGTAGGCGTCGCGGGGCCAAACCGGTGGTGGCTCGAGGGCTTCAGAATGGACACATGCTCAATCATCCGCCGACCGCCCACCCAAGCGATCCGCTGGAGGATCGCGTGGACAAAGATGACAGCATGACCGGACGCCTCGTCCTTTGTGCGACACCGATCGGAAACCTCGAGGACGTGAGTCTGAGGCTCTTGCGTACGCTCGCCGAGGTCGACATCGTCGCTTGTGAAGACCCACGCCGGACCAAGAAGCTGCTCACGCATCACGGCGTGGCCGTACGGTCGATGGTCGTCTACAACGACGGCAACGAGCGCAGCCGGGCGGCGGAGCTCGTGGGCCGGATCCGCACGGGGCTCACTGTGGCGCTGGTCTCCGACGCCGGCATGCCGGGGCTCTCGGACCCCGGATACCGATTGGTGCGGGGTTGTGTAGAGGCGGGTTTGTCGATCGAAGTGGTCCCCGGTCCCAGCTCCATAGTGAGCGCCTTGGCGCTCTCCGGGTTGCCCCCCGCCCGCTTCGTGTTCGAGGGCTTTCTCCCCCGCAAAGAGGGAGAGCGCCGGAGGCGTATCGAGGCGCTGGCCTCGGAGCAACGCACTCTGGTCCTTTTTGTGCCGCCCCACAGGGCGCAAGGGACTCTCGAAGATTTGCTCGAGGGTTTGGGGGACAGGCCGGCGGCGCTCGCTCGGGAGCTGACGAAGCTACACGAGGAGGTCATCAGAGGCTCGCTCGGCGAGCTGCTGGAACGGCTCCGAACCAGGCCCGCCAGAGGGGAGCTGGTTCTGGTGCTGGGAGGAGCAGTGGGGGAGCACCGTCCTCAGCCTCAGCCCGAGGAGCTCGCCGCTCGGGCACGGGCACTGATGGACGACGGGATCGAGCGCAAGGAGGCGCTTACTCAGGTGGCCGGGGAGCTGGGTGTGCCGCGGCGCAAGGTCTTCGACTCCCTGCTGGAGCCCGAGTGACCACCCGGGCCAGAGAAAACCGGGGTTAGACGCACACCGTGTGCAGTAGCCCACAGAAAACCAGGGGTAGACGCACACCGTGTGCATTTGCCCCGCCCAGGGCAGGCCGACTGGGGTGGGCCCGCGGGGCTCGGAGCTAGCGGGAGATGGGGGCGTCGTCGGGAAGCTTGACCTCGAGTCTTCCCATGGTGCCGAGCTCGCCGGCGCAGGAGGTGCACACCCGCCGGCCCTTGTACTCGACGGCGGGATTCTCGGCCCCGCAGAACGTGCACAGGTCCTGCCGCTTTTGCAGGATGACTTGGTCGCCCGAGACGCTGATCTCGAGCTCGTCGCCCTCGTGGATACCGAAGACGCGCCTCAGCTCCGACGGCAGCACGATCCGTCCCAACTCATCTATCTTCCTGACCACGCCGGTAGACTTCATCGGTGGCTTCCCCTCAATCTGGTAGTTATTGGATAATCTAGCTGCCACACGTGCTCCCGGTCAATCGCCAAATGGGTGATTGTGACCCCCCAAATGGGGGTTTCTTCCCACCCTCTCAGGGCAAGCCAATCACAATCCATTGACTAGAGACCGGATTACAGGCGTCAAATTATGGATTTTTGGTGACCGAACGCGTTCAATCGATAACGGAACTGGCGAAAGGAGACCCGCCCTGCAGTGAGAGCGAGCGAGGACCCAGCAATGAAGGACACCTTCTACCTGACGACACCGATCTACTACGTCAACGATGTCCCTCACCTCGGACATGCGTACACCACCGTTGCGTGCGACTTCATCGCGCGCTGGCAGCGCATGCGCGGCCGCCCGGTCCACTTTCTGACCGGGACCGACGAGCACGGCGTGAAGGTGGCGAGGGCGGCTGCCGCCAAGGGCCTGAGCCCGGCGGAGTGGACCGATGAGATCGTGCCGCGCTGGACCGAGCTGTGGGCCGCCCTCGACATCTCCAACGACGACTTCATCCGCACGACCGAGCCGCGCCACGAGGGCCCGGTACAGCAGTTCATGACCGCCCTGCACCAGAGAGACCAGATCTACCTCGGCTCTTACGAGGGCCTCTATTGCGTCGGTTGCGAGGCGTTCAAGCAGCCGGACGAGCTGGTGGACGGCAACTGCCCGCTCCACGGGATTCCCCCCGAGATAGTGGAGGAGGACAACTACTTCTTCCGGCTGTCGGATTACCGGCAGCGCCTCATCGACCTTTACGAGTCGAATCCACGTTTCGTGATGCCCGAGGCGAGGCGCAGGGAGGTCCTCGGGAAGGTGGGTGCAGGCTTGGACGACCTCTCGATCTCACGGGTCAGCTTCGACTGGGGAGTGCCCATCCCGTGGGACTCGAAGCATGTGATCTACGTGTGGGTCGATGCGCTGCAGAATTACATCACTGCGGTCGGTTACGGCTCCGACGAGGAGCGCTTCGCCCGCCTGTGGCCCGCCAGCGTTCACATGGTCGGCAAGGACATCCTGTGGTTCCACTCGGTCATCTGGCCCGCCATGCTGATGGCGCTCGACCTTCCCCTGCCCGAGACCGTCTTCGCGCACGGCTTCCTCCAGGTCGGCGGCGAGAAGATGTCGAAGAGCAAGCTCACCGGCATCTCGCCGCACGACCTGCTTCCAACGTTCTCCTCCGACGGCTACCGCTACTTCTTCGTGCGTGAGGTCTCCTTCGGCCAAGATGGAAACTTCTCCTGGGAAGCGATGTCCGAGCGCTACAACTCGGATCTCGCCAACGACCTCGGCAACCTGGCGTCGCGAACGCTATCGATGATCTCTCGCTACCTGGGCGGGGTGATCCCCTCGCCGCCCGAGGCTTCGGAGCTAACTGAGGCCGAGCAAGGCCTCATGGAGAAGCAGCGCGTCGCTCTCGACGGCATGGTGGAGGCCATCGACGACTACCTGCTGCACGAGGCGCTGCGAAGCTGCTGGGGCTTCGTCCGGGCCGCCAACGCCTACGTGGAGGCGGTAGCTCCGTGGGCCCTGGCCAAGGACGTGTCTCGGCGCCGGAGGCTAGAGGTGGTCCTCTACCAGCTCGCCGACTCGCTTCGACTGCTGGCCGTGATGGTCGCCCCCATCGTTCCTCGGGCCGCACAAGAGTTGTGGCGCCGTCTCGGCGAGCAGGGCTCGGTTCACGATCGCACCCATCAGGAGGACGCCCGCTGGGGCCACTGCGCCGAGGGGACGCAGGTCATCTCCGGCCCACCGCTGTTCCCCCGCATCGAGTGAAGCCCATTCCGACCGCGAAGCCAGGGCGCGCGGAGCCAAAGCATGAGTGACTGGTTCGACTCCCACTGCCATCTGCATCTGTGCGAAGAGCAGGAGGACGTCTCCAAGGTGGTGGCGGAGGCGCGGGCTGCGGGAGTCAAGGGCATGCTTACGGTGGGGATCGATGTCGAGTCGTCGCGCCGCGCCGCCGAGCTGGCAGAGCTGGACGGGGTGGTGGCCGCCGTCGGCGTCCATCCCAACTCGGCCGGGGAGTTCAACGACATCGCCGCCGGTGCCGTGGCGGAGCTGCTCGCCTCCGATCAGGTCGTGGCCGTCGGGGAGACGGGACTCGACTTCTACCGGGACTCCTGCCCCGAAGAGCTGCAACTCGAGGCGTTCACCGCCCACATCCGGCTTGCCAAGGCGCACGCCCGGCCCCTTGTTATCCACACGCGCGCCTCCGTCGGGCGGGCTCTCGATCTGCTCGAGGATCTCGGAGCGCCCGAGCGGCTCGTGTTCCACTGTTGGTCGGGAGACGCGGACGAGCTCGCACGGGCACTGAGCCTGGGGGCCTTCATCTCCTTCGCCGGAAACATCTCCTTTCCCAGCGCCGAGGGGCTCCGGGAAGCCGCAAGCTCCGTGCCCGAGGAGCGAATCCTGGTGGAGACCGACTCTCCCTTCTTGACCCCCGTTCCTCACCGTGGGGAGCCCAATCGTCCGGCACTGGTTTCCCATGTGGGGGCCGGGCTGGCCCAGGCTCGTGGCGCCGAGGTGGACGACCTCGCCGTTCTCACGTCCGCCAACGCGCGGCGTTTGTTCGGCCTGGAATGAGCTCTTTGCTCGGCGGAGCGCGCGTAAGAGAGCTTCTGCGGAGTCGCGACATCCGGCCGAGCAAGTCACTAGGGCAGAGCTTCGTCATCGACCCCAACACCGTTACGAAGATCGTACGGCTGGCCGAGATCGGCCCGAGCGATTCGATCCTGGAGATCGGGGCGGGCGTCGGTTCGCTAACCCTGGGCTTGGCGGGAGCCGCTCGGGAAGTGGTGGCTCTCGAGAAGGACGAGAGGCTGGCCGCGCTGTTGCGAGAGGTGATCGAGGGGGCCGCGGTCGAGGTCGTCACCGGCGACGCCTTGAAGGTGGATCTCGGAGGGTTTGACGCCACCAAGAGCGTTTCGAACCTGCCCTACAGCGTCGCCGCTCGGGTAGTGCTCAAGGTCCTGGCCGAGGCGCCCCGGATCACGGAGCTCACGATGATGGTGCAGAAGGAGGTCGGCGAACGGCTGGCGGCAAGCCCCGGGAGCAAGGTCTACGGGGCCTCGAGCGTTCTAGTCGCCGCCCACGCGCACGCCTCGATCCTCGGCGGGGTGTCCCGCCGGGCGTTCTGGCCCGTTCCCAACGTCGACTCCGTCGTGGTGAGGCTCGTCCGCCGGCCGGGGCCGCAGGACGCCGGGAACCTGGACGAGGTGGTAAGGGCGGCGTTCTCCCAGCGGCGCAAGTCTCTGCGCAACTCACTGGCATCTGTCGCCGGCGGTCCCGATGCGGCGGCCGCCGCGCTGACGGCGGCGGGGCTCGCGCCTCAGGCGAGGGCCGAGGAGCTTGGCCTTGCGGAATTCGTGAGCGTCGGCCGCGCTCTCGAGGACCTGCGCTGAGCGCCGGACTGCGCACGAACGCCAAGGTCAACCTGTTCCTGTCGGTGCGTGGCCGTCGCGCCGATGGCTATCACGAGATCGCAACCGTGTTGCAGAACGTGTCGCTGGCCGACGACCTCGTCGTGGCAGAGGGGGCCGCGTCGCGTGATCACATCGAGGTCGAGTTCGAGCCGTGGCTGGGGCCGGTGGCCATTCCCGAGGAGCAGAACCTCGTGGCGCGCACCGCGCTCCTCATGCGCGAGCGCCTCGGCCACGATGGTGCGCTCGAAGTGTCCCTGCGCAAGCGCATACCGTTGGGGGCCGGACTCGGAGGAGGTAGCGCCAACGCCGCCGGGGCCTTGGTCGCGCTCAATCATCTGTGGGCGGCGGGGCTCTCTGAAGCCGAGCTGGGGCGCCTGGGGGCCGAGCTCGGAAGCGACGTCCCCTACTGCCTCGTCGGCGGCACCGCACTGGCGACCGGGCGTGGCGAGGTCGTGGAAGAGGTGGAGGCGGCATGCTCGTTGTGGTTCGTGCTGGGGATGTCCCTCTATCCCCTGTCCACCGCAGATGTCTATCGGGCGTGGTCTCCGGGCGGGCCGGTTCACGAGCCGGAGACGTTGCTCGCCGCCCTCGGCGCAGGGGATCCGGCGCGCCTCTCAGTTCTGCTGCACAACGACCTCGAGCCGGTTGCGTTCGAGCTGAGGCCGCAGCTCGTTCAGGCGAAGACCGCTCTGCTCGATGCCGGCGCGCTCGGCGCGAGCCTGTCCGGCTCCGGGCCCACGCTTTTCGCTCTCGCCGAGGGGGAGGCCCACGCTCGGGAGGTGGCCGCAGGGGTGAAAGGGGTCTTCGAGAGGGTCGCGGTGGTCTCGTCGCGGCCGGCCTGCGTCGAGCCGAGGTAGTCAAACGCGCTCAGAGCGCGCCTGAGTCCCGAATCCGTCGGTCTTGAGAGCGCGCCGAGCGCGATCGAGTACCGGGACACCAGGTCGGCGGGCGCCGTCGTAGGCTACGTTCGCCCCGTGCATTGCCCCGTGGGGTAATTGGCAGCCCGAGGGATTTTGGATCCCTAAGTTCTGGTTCGAGTCCAGGCGGGGCAGCGTCTTTGAGGGAGGTGATCGTGGGACAAGCTCGAGCGAGTGCGGTTGTGCTCGCCGCCGGCGATGGCAAGCGTATGAAGTCGAACGTTCCCAAGGTCCTCCAAATGGCGGCCGGGCGGCCACTTCTGGCTCACGTGCTCGCTGCGCTCGATCCTCTCGCCCTCGACGAGAGGATCGTGGTCTGCTCGAACAGGGTCGAGGAGGTCAAGGCGGCGATCACAGGCGAGGGGCTGACAGCTGAGGTCTCCTACGCCGTGCAGGAAGCGCCCCGGGGCACCGCTGATGCCGTCCGGGTCGCGCTCGAGGCCTCGGCTGCTCACAGCGCCGTGCTTCTGGTGGTGCAGGGCGCCACGCCCCTGCTGTCAACCGAGACTCTCGTCGCGCTGCTCGAGGCGCACGCCGAGCGCTCCGCCGGGGTCACCGTTCTGACCGCAGAGATGCAAGACCCCACCGGTTACGGGCGGGTGATCCGGGCCGGAGGCGATCCCAGCAGGATCGTCGAAGAGCGGGACGCGAGCCCCGAGGAGCGTGAGGTGGGGGAGGTGAACGCGGGCGTGTACGCGTTCGACGCGGCCGCGCTGAGATCAATCCTCGACAAGGTCGACGCTGAGAACTCTCAAGGCGAGTACTACCTTCCCGACGTTGTCGAGCTCCTTCGTCAACAAGGACACGGCGTTCACGCCAAGCGCACCCATCCCCGAGAGATCGTGGGAGTCAAGTCGCGCGCCCATCTGGCGCTGGTGTCAAAGGTGTTGAGGCACAGGGCTTGTGAGCGTTGGATGCTCGAAGGCGTGACCGTGGTCGACCCCGATGTCACCTATATCGACGCGACGGTCACCATTGGGAGAGATGCGATCATCCACCCCTTCACTTTCCTCGAGGGTGCGACGCATGTAGGCGAGAACTCCGAGATCGGCCCGCACACTCGCATCGTCGATTCGACAGTTGGGGCGGGAGCGACGGTCGGCTTCTCGGTGGTCTTGTCCTCGGAGGTGGGCTCGGAGGTCTCGGTCGGGCCCTTCGCCTCTCTGCGGCCCGGCACGCGCCTAGATCAGGGGGCCAAGGCGGGTTCTTTCGTCGAGCTAAAGAACGCGGTGATCGGCGCCGGTAGCAAGGTCAACCACCTCTCCTATGTGGGAGACGCGCGCCTGGGCGCGGGAGTCAACCTGGGGGCCGGTACCGTTACCTGCAACTGGGACGGCGAAACCAAGCAGGAAACCGTCATCGGCGACGACGCCTACATCGGGTCCGACACGATGCTGGTTGCGCCGGTGACGGTGGGAGACCGGGCCGCTACGGGGGCGGGGGCCGTGGTGACCAAGGACGTTCCCGACGATGCCCTGGCGGTCGGTGCCCCGGCTCGGCTGCTCTTGGGGCGCGGCGACCGCATGGGCCGCAAGGAAGGCACCGAGGAGCCCGAGGAGCCGCGACAATAGGACTCCAGTGGAACCCGGCCGGGAGGCGTGAATGCAAGTCCCCACCTATAAGAAGCTGATGCTCTTCAGCGGGACCGCGAATTGCGGGCTCGCCGAGGAGATCGCCACCCATCTGGGCATGAAGCTCGGCGAGGTCGAGATCTCTTCCTTCGCAAGCTCCGAAACCTATGTCCGCTTCGCCGAGTCGGTGCGGGGAAAAGATGCGTTCGTCATCCAGAGCGCAAGCGATCCGGTGGACCTCCACCTCATGCAGCACCTCATCATGATCGATGCCTTGCGGCGGGCCTCTGCCAAGCGAATAACCGCAGTTGTGCCGTTCTTTCCCTATGCACGCCAGGACAAGAAGACGCTTGGCCGAGAGCCCATAACTGCGAGACTGGTGGCGGACTTCTATGAGGTGGCCGGGGTGGACCGAGTTCTGTCGGTCGATCTGCACACGGGCCAGATCCAGGGGTTCTTCAATGTTCCCTTCGATCACTTGACGGCATTGCCGTTGCTGGCCGACTACTTCGCCCACTTGATCGACGACGACTTCGTGGTTGTGACTCCCGATGCGGGCCGAGTGCGGCTGGCGGAGAAGTGGACGCAACACATGAGCGAGTTCGCCGGTCGCGCGTGTCAGCTTGCGTTCCTGCATAAGCAGCGCCGCCGCGATGTCCGCAACGTCAGCGAGACGCGCGCCGTCGTCGGAGACGTGCGCGATCGGGTGTGCGTGGTGGTGGATGACATCATCGACACCGCGGGCACTCTGGTCCGAGGGGCGGAGACGTTGATCGAGGCGGGAGCCACAGAGGTCTACGCCGCGGCGACGCATGCCGTGCTGTCCGACCCCGCCACCGACAGACTCAAGAACTCGGCGATTCGCCAGGTCGTGGTGACCAACACTCTTCCGATCCCGTCCGAGAAGTTGCTCGACAAGTTGGTCGTGCTGTCGATTGCTCCTACGATCGCGTCGACGATCAAAGCCGTGTTCGAGGAGGACTCGGTCTCCGAGCTGTTTCACGGAGAGAACCAAGCCTGACGGCCTCGTTTGGTATGTAAGGGTGGCATCAGAAGACGACGCTCTCAAATGAGTAATAGACCAGAATGTGAAGATGGAGGAGTTCGATGGCTGAGGTAAGGATCGATGCGGAGATCAAGCAGCTGAGCGGCACGGGAGTGGCGCGCAAGCTGCGCGCGCAGGGAAAGGTGCCGGCGGTGATCTACGGCCGGGGCATCGAAACCACCGCCATTCAGGTCAACCGGCGCGAGCTCGCCACCGCCCTCAACTCAGACGCCGGAATGAACGTTCTCTTGGACCTGCAGATCGAAGGCAAGAGCACGCTGGCCCTGACCCGCGAGTTGCAGAGAGATCCCGTCAAGGGAACCCTGCTGCACGCCGACTTCGTCCGAGTAGACCGCACCCAGGCCGTCGAGGTCGAAGTGCCCATTCACGTCGTGGGCAACTCGCCCGGCGTCAATGAGGGCGGAGTTCTCGAGAACCCTCTGTTCACCGTTCACGTCAGGTGCCTTCCCACCGAGGTGCCGGAGTTCGTCGCCGCAGATATCTCGGGTCTCTCCATAGGAGACTCCCTGCGCGTCGAGGATCTACCGTCTCAGGAGAGCTTCGAGATCCTCACCGATCCGGAGACGGTGGTCGCAACTGTTCTCACTCCCGTGTCCGAAGAGGAGCTCGAGGCGATGGAGGCGGCGGCCGCGATCGAGGCAGCAGGAGGGGTGGAAGCCCTTGCCGAGGCGGCCGAAGAGGAGCCTTCAGACGAGGAAGCCGCCGCCTCGGACCAGGCCGAGGACGCCGAGCCCGGCGAAGGCGAGCCTCAGCCCGAGTCCTCCTAGCCCGTCCTCATGTCGCCGTTGTGGCGGGTGCGCCCCGACGGCGACAGGCTCGTCATCGCCGGGCTCGGAAACCCCGGCGAGCGCTACGCCTCGACCCGCCACAATGCTGGGGCGCAGGTACTCGACGAGCTGGCCGCGCGCTCGGGAGCCCAGTTGAAGCGTCACCGCAGCGGCTGTCTCGCGGCGGAGGTTCGGGTCGGCTCGGTGCCGGTAGTGCTGGCACGCCCTACCTCGTTCATGAACGAGTCCGGCCGCCAGGTGAGTGGGCTGGCGCGCTTCTATAGCGTCTCCGCCGAACAGATCGTTGTCGTACATGACGAGCTCGACATTCCTTTCGGGATCGTGCGCGTCAAGTCCGGTGGAGGCACGGCCGGGCACAACGGTCTGCGCTCGGTCGCGTCCCACCTCTCATCCAAGGACTTCGTGCGTGTAAGAGTCGGCATCGGGCGTCCGCCGGGCCGGCAGGATCCGGTCGACTTCGTGCTGGCGCGCTTCTCGGCGGTTGAGCGCCAAGATCTGCCTCAGTTGATCTCGGCGGCGGCCGATGCGGTCGAACGGGTGGTCGAGGTGGGGGCCGAGCGGGCGATGAACGAGGTCAACGAGCGCCGCTAAAGCCGGAAGCAACACGACTTTTCCACGTAACCCGCGCTGAGCGCGGGCTGTGGTGAAAAGATCGAGAAGGCCGGCACGGCGGCCGGAGACGCGCCGGGGCCGGCCTCCCTTGTCGGAAAGCCGGCCCCGGGCCCTGCGGTCGTCCGCTAGAGCGGCGATCTCGCAGCTAGTTGTCGAGCCACTTGATCGTGATCTTGTCCTTTACACGGTCGCCGGCGTCCTCACAGCCGTCCTCGTCGCGGTCGAGACAGAACTCGACGTGCTGGCGGCCGGGGTCGTCATAGTTGTTTAGCCGAACGTGGAACTCCTCGTTGGCTTCCTCGTATGAGCTCAGGTAGCAGACATCGGCAAAGCCGTCGCCGTCGGTGTCCTCGGTGCGGGCGGTCTCGGGACCCGTCAAGTCCGGGTCGGGGCAGGCGCTGATGGAGCCAACACCTGTGGAGACGAACGCCACCGGGCGGGTCACCCTCTTACCGCTCTTCACCAGACAGGCGTCGTTGTGGACATTGCGGTCCTTGCTGGCGGTGCTGAGGCGCTGACGGTCGTCCTCGTCCGGGCTTGCACACGAGGAGTTGACGCGCACACTGGGGTTCGCAGTGGGAAGCCCCACATCGGGGTTGATGTACGAAATTGCTCGAATGCGCTTGCCTCTGGGTAAGTCTTCGTCGCCATCGCCTCCGTGTGCATAGGCGCTGCTCGCGGCGGCAAGGCCCATGAGCAGAGTCATGAGCATCACTATTCTGAACAGTGATTTCGTCACTGGCTAATTCCTTTCGTGGGTGGTGGGTAACCTGTCGTCCTCCAGAGAGCTCTCAACTCACTAATGCTTCGACGGCGCCAACCGTCACAGGCAATCCTGAAAACGCATAGATTCAGGATCAAATCCAGCCGGGAGTTCGTCCCGGCCCGACCAGGCTTGAACCGAAGTGTGATGAACACCCGGTCGCGGTCATAGAAAGGTGACGTGAGGAGGGGCGAGAAGCAACTGCGATCAGAGAAAGAGTTGAGGGTTCTCGTGGAGCGAGCCAAACAAAGTGACCCCGACGCCTGGGAGGCTCTCTACAGGGATGCCTACATTCCGCTGTTCACCTACGCCGCTCGTCGTCTCAAGAGCCGCGAGGCTGCCGACGATGCCGTCAGTGAGGTCTTCGCCCGAGCTTATGAGCGGATAGATCGGTTCACCTGGCGCGGCGGGGGCGTATATGCGTGGCTCTACGGCATTCTCAGAAACGTCGTGCTGGAATCTCACAGGGCCTCGGCGCGGCAGATCGCTTTGGGCGAGCATGATGAGGCCGATATCAATCCCGGCCCGGCCGAGGAGGTACTTGCGCTAGAAGAGAAGAACCATGTCAGGGCCGCCTTCGAACAGCTTCCCGAGGACGATCGCGAGTTGCTGGAGCTAAGGGTGGTCGGCGGGCTCGATGCCAAAGACGCGGGAGCGGTGCTGGGTCGCAGGCCTGGAGCGGTCCGTATGGCGCAATCGCGCGCACTGACTCGCTTGCGCGCTCTGATGGCGGAGCGGTACTCATGAGGCGCGGCGACGAGGAGGCTCTCATTCACGAACTGAGGGCCGCGCTGATCTCGGACTCCGTGGAGCCGGCCGACGAGAATGTGCAGCGGGTGCGGGCGCGCGCGGAGGCGGGCAGGCGATTCATCGATTTGGAACGCCGCCGAAGCCGGGCCCAGCGAGCAGTGCTGGTGACCGCAGCGCTGGTGTGCTTTCTGGCCTTCGCCACCGGTGTGGTCTTTGCCACAGACATCCCCACGCCGGTGCGGGCGGCGCTGCACTCGAGCGGGCTCCCGGTCGAGTCGCCCGAGCTGGTCGAGGCGCGAGCGGTGCTCCACGATCTCGGAGTGGCTCTCGGCGAGCAGCATTCGCCCCAGGAGGTACAGGAGGCCGACGCTCGCATGCTCGAGCTCGTTGAGGAGCTCGACAAGGAGGAGCAGGAGGCGATCGTGCCGGTGGCGCACGAGGTCCATCTGCGAGCCGTCGAGTACCTCGAAAATTGAGTTTCTGCGCCGAGTGGTGGTCAGATGGTCATATAGATCACCTCACCACCACTCGGCATGCGAACGGCGTCTAGACTCCCCTTCGTAGTGGCATCGCTGGCTCCCCTGCTCGACCATCTGCCCGACGAACGCGTCCGGGCTCTGCTCGACGCGCCCGGAGCCGTCACCGTTGCCGAGGCCGCCCGGCCCTTCCTTCTCGCTTCGATCGCCCGCCATCTCGACGCTCCCGTGCTCGCGGTGGCAGCGCGTACGGAGGAGGCAGAGCAGCTCGCCCGCGACGTCCAGGCCTTTCTGGGCCGCAGCGGCGCCCAGGTCTTCCCCGGCTGGGAAGTGCTCCCGGGCGAGCCGGTGTCGCCCTCAGTCGAGACCATGGGCCGCCGCCTCGATGTCCTCAATCGCCTGCGCCGAGGAGGCGCCTACGTCACGGTGGCGACGGCCCAGGGCGCCACCCAGTTGGTCGCGCCGCCGCGCACCGACCTCCCCGCCCTGGTCCTGCGACGCGGCGCCGAGATCTCGCTGGATGAGGTGACCACCCGGCTGATCGAGCTCGGCTACGAGCGCAATTACATCGTCGAGCGCCGGGGAGAGTTCGCGGTGCGGGGAGGCATCCTCGACGTCTTTCCACCCGCGCAGGAGCGGCCCTTGCGAGCCGAGTTGTGGGGCGACGAGATCACCTCTCTGCGCCAGTTCGCCCTCGCCTCGCAACGCTCCCTGGAGGCGATCGAGGGAGTCGAGGTCGTCGCCTGCCGGGAGCTGTTGACCGACGAGGCGACAAGGGCCCAAGCCGCCCGTCTGAACGAAGAAACACCCGAGGAAGCGCTGGCTCAGCTCGCCGAAGGAGTCCTGGTGCCGGGGGCCGAGCGGCTGCTGCAGAGGCTCGTCTCGCTTCAGCCCCTGACTTCCTTTCTGCCCTCGGGGTCGCCCGTGCTCATCCTCGAGCCCAAAAGGGTGAGGGACCGAGCCGAGGAGGTGCTCGAGCAGGTTGGGGAGTGGAGCGAGATCTCGGGGCTCGAGGGCGAGCATTTCGCCCCCCTCGAGCAGGTGCTCGGGCGGGCCTCGTCGGTGACGCTGCTGTCGAGCTTCTCCGAGCCCGGCTCGGACAGTCTCGAGGTAGACACCTGGACGCAGGCGGCGGGCAAGCCCGAGGTCCTCGTCGAGCGGCTGGCGGGCCTCGTTCGCAACGGTTACAGGGCAGTAGTTGCGGCGTCGTTGCCGGAAACGGCTCAGAGACTGCAGGCGAACTTCAAGACGGCCGGGCTCGAGCTGACCGCAACCGAGACCGCCCCCGAGGCCGAATCGGCGCCCGGTGGCTCGATCGTGGTGGCCGAGCTGCATCGTGGGTTCGTGCTCCCGAGCGCCCGGCTCGCGCTGGTCGCCGAGTCCGACATCACCGGCCGCCGCTCGGGAGCGGCCCGCAGGCGCATTCAGGCGCGCCGCCGGCAAATGGCCGGCCCCCTCGATCTCTCAGAGGGGGACCACGTCGTGCACGAGGTGCACGGAATCGGGAGCTTCGTGGGGATGGTGGACCGGGACCTCCTGGGTGTCCACCGCGAGTACCTCGTGATCTCCTACGCCAAAGGCGACCGCCTCTACGTGCCCAGTGATCAGATCGACCTGATCTCCAAGTACATCGGGGGCGAGGCGCCCAAGATCAATCGCCTCGGCTCGGGCGACTGGGCCCGCACCAAGTCGCGGGTCAGGCGCAGAGCGCGTGAGATCGCACAGGAGCTGGTGGCGCTCTACGCGCGCAGGATCAGGGCCGCGGGATTTGCCTTCGGGCCCGACACCCCCTGGCAGCGCGAGCTCGAGGACTCGTTTCCGTACGAGGAGACCCCCGATCAGCTCCGGGCCGTGGACGAGGTCAAGGACGACATGGAGCGGCCCGGCCCTATGGACCGGCTCGTGTGCGGCGACGTCGGCTACGGCAAGACTGAGATCGCAGTGCGGGCCGCCTTCAAAGCGGTGGCGGCGGGCAAGCAGGTGGCGGTGCTGGTGCCCACGACGATCCTGGCGCAGCAGCACCACGCCACCTTCGTAGAGCGCTTCAGAGAGTTCCCCGTTCGGGTGGCGATGCTGTCGCGCTTTCTGTCTCAGGCGGAGTCGCGCCAGGTGCTCGATGACCTCGCCGCAGGAAAAGTCGATGTCGTGGTCGGCACTCACAAGCTGATCCAGGAGGGCGTGGCCTTCAGTGACCTCGGCCTCGTGGTGGTCGACGAGGAGCAGCGCTTCGGCGTGCAGCAGAAGGAGAGGCTGAAGGAGCTGCGGGCGAGCGTCGACATCCTCACGCTCACCGCCACGCCTATCCCGCGCACGCTCGAGATGGCGATGTCGGGCATCAGGGACATGTCGATCGTCGACACGCCGCCCGAGAACCGGCATCCGGTGATGACCTACGTCGGCGACCACGACGACGAGATCCTGTCGTCGGCCGTGCGCCGGGAGCTGTTGCGCGACGGGCAGGTGTTCTACGTCCACCACCGTGTCGCCACCATCGAAACGGCTGCCCGGCATCTCCGAGAGCTGGTGCCCGAAGCCCGCATCGACATCGCCCACGGCCAGATGGACGAGCGTGCCCTGGAGCAGGCGATGCTCGACTTCGGAGAGTCGAAGACCAACGTGCTGGTGTGCACCACGATCATCGAGTCGGGGCTCGACATCCCCACCGTTAACACGCTCATCGTGGCCCGGGCCGACCTTCTGGGCTTGTCGCAGATGTACCAGCTCCGGGGCCGGGTGGGGAGGGCGCATGAGCGCGCCTATGCCTATCTCTTCTTTCCGCCGACGCTGTCGCTCACCGAGGGCGCGCACGAGCGGCTCAAGACCATCGCCGAGCACTCGGGCCTCGGCTCCGGCTTTCGCATCGCCATGCGCGATCTGGAGATCAGGGGCGCCGGGAACCTGCTGGGGGCCGAGCAGCACGGGCACATCTCGGAGGTGGGCTTCGATCTCTACGTCAAGCTCGTGGCTCAGGCGGTGGACGAGGCCAAGGGGCAGCCGTGGCGGGAGGAGCTCGAGGTCAGGATCGACCTACCGTTGCAGGCGTTCATCCCCAAGACCTACGTGGCCGACGAGAACCTGAGGCTCGAGGCCTATCGGAAGGTGGCCTCGGCTCGCAGCGCAGAGGACCTCGATGAGGTGAGAAAAGAGCTCGAGGACCGCTACGGCGCTCCCGTGCCCGCGTCGGTCGATTCGCTCTTCGAGGTCGCGGGGCTCCGGCGGCTCATGTCGGACGCAGGCATCACCGAGGCGGCCACGGTGGCGGGCAACCTCCGCATCAGGCCCGTGGAGCTGGAAGACTCCCGCCAGGTCCGGCTCGAGCGCTTGTTGCCGGAGGCCAGCTTCCGGCCCGAAACCCGGACCTTGCTCGTGCCCGAGCGGTTGGTGCCCCGCACCGGCGTTGTGATGTGGGTCACAAAGATTCTCGAGCAGCTAATCTCGTAACCATGAAAAGACAACTCTGTATCCTCGCCACCGTTGCCGTTCTCGCCGCCGCTTGCGGGGGCGGAGGGGGAGGTCCCGGGACTGCTTCGGGCTCGACCGCCGCCTCGGTAGGCGCAGACGACATCTCCACGGGAACCATCACCGACGCCCTTGGCACGTTCGAGGACACGCAGGCCTTCGACCAGCTCAGCCAGCAGAACGGCGGGGAGGGCAAGGCTCGCCGCTTGTTCGAGCAGGGCTACCTGTCTCGGCTGATCCGTCGTGAGGTGCTCCAGACCCGGGCAGCCGACCTCGGCGTATCGGTTCCCGCCGCCGACGTGGCCGGTCAGCTGGAGCAGATCAAGGCTCAGTTCGGTGACGACGAGAAGCAGTTCCAGGATGCGCTCGAGCAGCAAGGACTCACCGCCTCTCTGCTGAAGCGTTTCGTGGAGGACCAGGTGCTCGAGCAGGAGCTCAGGACGAAGGTGGCCGAGGAGAAGGGGCCGCCGGAGGACGAGCTGCGCGCCTACTACGAAGACAACAAGGGCGACTATCAGGAGGTGCGCGCCTCCCACATTCTGCTCAAGTCGGAGGGGGCGCCCGATGCCAAGAAACAAGCGGACAAGCTCTACTCCCAGCTTCAGGACGCCCCCGGTCCCAAGGTCGATTCCCTTTTCGCCTCTCTGGCCAAGGAGTTCTCCCAGGACGGCTCGGCCGCCCAGGGGGGCGACCTCGGGTGGGCCGACCCCGCGGGTTACGTGAAGCCCTTCGGCGAGGCCATCGAGGCGCTGCCGGTAGGCAAGATCTCCCGCCCGGTCGAGACCGAGTTCGGCTTCCACATCATCACGGTCGAAGGCCGCCGGGCCCAGCCGTACGAGGCGGTCAAGCCGCAGATCGCGACCGAGATCGGCGGTGAGTCACCGGAGCAGGTGTGGCAGGACTGGATCATCGACTCCTACAAGGACGCTGAGATCGAGGTCAACCCCCGCTACGGTGAGCTGGACCTCGAGACTCAGCAGATAGTGGACGCAACGGCCGAGGACGTCCCGGGGGCCGAGGAGAGCCCGGCGGAGTGACCCGGCCGCGTTTTGAGCGCCCCAGAGTGCCATTAATGG
>JALZJN010000143.1 GCA_030859735.1 Actinomycetota bacterium | reverse complement strand
GTCATGGACGCCGCGCGGTTGGCGCTAAGGGAGGAGACGTTGGATGTCGGCATTCTGGCTTTCGTTCTGTTTCATCTCGTCGAGCCGGAGCAGGGGATAGCGGAGATGGCTAGAGTGCTTCGACGCGGCGGCTTTGTCGGGACGATCACGTGGGGAGATGAGAACGACCCCGTCTCCTATCAAGTGTGGGCCGAGGAGATGGAGCGGCACGGCGCGCCGTCGCTCGATCCCGATTTCGCTCGATTCGAGGTTGTCGATACGCCGGAGAAGGTGTCAGAGCTGATGGCGATTCACGGCATCCGTCATGTTCAGTCGTGGGTCGACGAATACCGGGTGACGCCTACCCCGGATGAATTCATTGCTCATCGCACCCGTCACGGTCGCAGCCGCCAGCGGGTCCAATCCATGCCCGCGGAGGTACGCGCCCGCTGTTTACGACGAGCCGGCGAGCGACTTGAAGCTTTGACGCCCGATGATTTCGGGGAGGTCTCCGAGGTCGTCTACGTTGTAGGGCAGAAGGCATAAGGATGGCGGCCCCATCCCAAGGCAACAAGGCGGCCGGATCGAAAAGGCAACGACAGCGCGTGTTCCCGATTGATGGGCCACTACGCAAAGAGCGACGCAGGCGCTACGCTGTGGCTAATACCCGTCTGGCGCTTTGATGCCTTTTTCGCGTTGATTTCCCAGCAAGCTAGGCGGGCAGAATTGTCCGAGCTCATAACCCGGAGGTCGTAGGTTCAAATCCTACCCTGCAACCAGAGCGCCTTCTGCCCAACTCATTCCAGCAGTGAAAGTCTGGCGAGGAAGGATCAAACTCCAGTTCTTCCGACCAAGTCTTCGCCTTTTCCCCTTTCTTTTTTTATCTCCCCCTGGATGTACATCGTCCGCACGTCTTGCCAGGTACTTAGCGCTCGTCTGAGAGCCGCCTCTTTCCGGCCGACAGGTGATCTGGCCCGATCCCACCGCACCCTTGGTCCTTGGCACATGACCACTTCGGCTGCGGTGGAGAACGGGTGATAACTGATGACGGACGTAGAGATCTAGTCCGGCGAGCGCCTGCCAGTCATTCGTCGGTCAGACACGGCGTGTCCGTCTGGCGATGCCTCGGCCTGTGGTTCTTCCACCTGTGGCACCTCGTCGGTCGCGGGGAGGCTGAAGGAGGACGCTTCACCATCCTTTGGTAGGAACTTGAGGGACAAGACAGTGGTCACGGTCACGGCAATGATGATCACAGCCAGCGAGACTTCAACGGGAATCACGACCTACTCAAGATGGAGACCAACAATCTCAAGGGGACCAAAGATATGGATGAGTTCGAGTGTCATCTTGATACCGATAAATCCGAGGATCACCGCCAGACCGTAATTGAGCAGATGAAGGCGATTCATCGCCCCACCCAGGAGGAAGTACAAAGCTCGAAGACCGAGAACGGCGAACACATTAGAGGTAAGTATGACGAACGGCTCTTCCGTGATGCCGAAGATTTCTGGGATCGAGTCGACAGCGAAAACGATGTCGGTGCTCTCGATCAGAAGCAGGACGATGAACAACGGAGTCGGAGACGTGGGCCGCGCTGGTGGGCGAGACGAGGATCTGTCCGCTCCAGGCCGCGGCGCAGATGCGGGCGCCAAGGTGGACGTCGGATCCGACGTAGCCCCCGCTCGGTGATCTCCGGGGTGCCGGTGTGGATGCCCATGCGGACGCGCAGCTCTATTTGCTCGGGCCAGGGATGGTGGGCGAGGGCTCGCTGTGCCTTGACCACAGCCTGGAGAGCACGTTGGGGGTGGGGAAGGCGACGAAGAAAGCGTATCCCTGGGTGTCGACCACGGTGCCGCCGAAGGACGCGAAGGCATCGCGCAGGAGGGCGCGGTGCTGTGCGAGAGCGTCACTGTAGCGATCACCGAGGGTTTGCAGAAGGCGGGTGGAGCCCTCGATGTCGGTGAAGACCAAGGTGACGGTGCCTTCGGGCAGCTGTCTCATGCACATCCCTGTCCGTGCTGGATGTTCAATCGTAAGCGTCAAGCCGCCTCGCCGTGGTTGTCTCGACGAAGGCAAGGTGTCTCGTGCTTGAATAACGCAGTCGCCCGGCCACGGCTATGAGTGGCGGCGGCTCGACAGAGCTGGGGGCCTCGCGACTGAGCTCGTCGCAGCATAGGGCGGGCAAACGGGCAAGATCCCCCCTATTGTCGTGAGCCTGCCTGAGTGAGCTCATAGACGTTGCCATCCGGGGCCCGGAAGTGAGACCAGGCCTCCCCGGTTGGCTCCCATCTATGGACCGGGCCGATGAAGTCAGCGCCTCCCGCCTCCAGGCGCTCACGGGCGGTTTCTATGTCGTCGACCTCGAACCCCGTAACAGGCCCGGTCTCGAAGTGGACGTGTTCTCGATCGGACGGCCCGAAGACCTCAACCTTGCTGCCGTCGGGAAGTTTGAAGACGATGAAGTCTTCCTCCTCATGTTCCACCTCCAATCCCATCGTCTCTCGATAGAACGTGATGAGCTCCAAGTAGTGATCCGTTCGGGTTCCCAGCCAGCTCAGACCCTTGATCATTGCCGCCCCTTCCACCGACATGGCTTTCTTCGCCTCTCATGCCTGCTTCCTGGATGTCATGAAATCGAGGCTTGGCCCTCGAGGATTGCCCTTTGACGGCCGGTCGCTTATTCCAATCTGCGACAGGCTTTCTAGTAGTGGCATGGACGCCTATCTTCCTGTACCCCTCTGGCAGCTCTTGTGGGCTTCTGCCCCGTCAGACAACCAGCTCGTCGTCCTCAGGCTGATCGCTCTCCTCGTCATGATGCCATTTCAGCTGGAACTCGACCTCCTCCTCGTCGAAGCCGCGCTCGTGCTCGACGGTGAACTCAGCTCTGACGGGGACATTGATCCTCTCGCCCGCCACCTGAATGCGGAACGGGAGTCCGGTCTCGAGGGCGTCGGCAAGGCGTCGCAGTTTGGCGACCACCTCTGCGGTCGAATATCCCCTCTCGACATCTCTGTCGGACTTGGACATAGGAACCTTCCCTTCACTCTGCCTGTGGCCCTTATCGACGGTGGCGTAATGTGTTCGGCTGCGGGCGGGAAACTATTCTGATACTCCCCAATCCGAATTTCGACCAAACCGCCACCTTCTATGCACCTCGCGGATTCCACGAGCGGCGTCTATCGGATCACCCGTTGGGGATTACCGAACTCACACGACAACGGGCTTGCCTCCCGAGACCCCCGACGGGAGAAGGATCCTCTTCTCAGCGAACCTGGGAACGTCGAGAACGATCGCTGCGATGTATGAGGATCCGCGATGGCTGGTCGAATCCGGACATCCGGCTCGAAGTCGGTCACGAGCAGCTCGCTGCCGTCGGGTGACCACGTGGGCCAGAAGGCTAGCCAGGGCAGGGACAACCCGCCACCGATCACGAACGCAGCAGCGATCTCGCCGTTCGAGAGGCCGCGGGCGTTGGTTCATGTTCCTCGCGTATCTTGAGTAGACCTTTGCCGAGACAACGAGACGAGCAAGCGGCAGGCGTGGACGGCTCCTCGCAGTCCTGTACTGTTCGAATAGCCCCTACGATCGAGCAATCGATATGCGAGACCTTCCTACCGGTACCGTCACCTTCCTGTTCACTGACATGGAGGGCTCAACCCGACTGCTGGAGCGGCTCGGGGAGCAGTACCGGGATGTCCAGCACCGCCACAACTCCATCATCCGTGGGGCCATCGCCGAGGGCGGGGGCCGTGAGGTGAGCACTGAGGGCGACTCGTTCTTCGCGGTATTCTCCGCGCCCGGCGGCGCCGTCCGCGCCGCCGTCCGCGCCCAGCGCGAGCTCGCCGCAGCACCGTGGCCGGACGGGGTTGTCATCCGAGTACGGATGGGACTCCACACCGGAGAGGGGATCGTAGGCGGCGACAACTATCTCGGTCTGGATGTCAACCGAGGCGCACGGATCGCTGCGGCGGCGCATGGTGGGCAGGTCCTTCTTTCCGACGCCACTAGAGCTTTGGTCGAACGGAGCTTGCCCGTCGCAACGTGCTTCCGAGATCTCGGCCCGCACCGCCTGAAGGACCTCGCGTATGCGGAACGACTGCACCAGATGGTGATCGAGGGGCTGGAGCAGGACTTCCCGCCGCTCCGAACGATGGATGCCCGGCCCAACAACCTTCCGGCGCAGCTCACACGGTTTATCGGTCGGGACCATGAGATCCGTCGGGTCCGTGAGCTGCTGGCGAGGAACCGTCTCGTGACCCTGACCGGACCTGGCGGAACCGGCAAGACCAGGGTCGCGCTTGCGTTAGCGGGAGAAGCCCTCACCGACTTTCGTGATGGCGTCTTCTTCGTCGGCCTCTCCTCCGTTATCGACGCAGAACTCGTGGCCCCAGAGACGGCCGCGGCGCTCGGCGTGCCCGAGGAGCCGGGACGCCCCTTCCTCGACACGCTGGGGGATCATTTGCGGCTGAAGAACGTCCTGCTCGTGCTGGACAACCTCGAGCAGGTTGTGGACGCGGGCCCGGGGTTCGTTGAGCCGCTGTTGCGCGCCGCGCCCGAAGTCAAGGCGCTGGTCACCAGCCGCGTTCCCCTGCACGTCTACGGAGAGCAAGAGTTTCCGGTCCCACCACTCGCGCTTCCGGATCCCCAGCATCTCCCAGACGTGGACAGCCTCGCTCGGTTCGAAGCTGTAGCCCTGTTCGCTGACCGTGCTGCGGCCGGCAAGCCGGACTTTCGCGTCACCGCCGAGAACGCCCGCACGGTGGCGGAGATCACGGCACGCCTCGACGGGCTACCACTCGCCATCGAGCTCGCCGCGAGCCGGGTGAAGCTCCTGTCTCCAAAGCTGCTACTGGCACGGCTCGAACAGCGGCTCCCGCTGCTCGTCGCAAGAGACCGCAACGTGCCGGAACGGCAGCGCACGTTGCGTCGGACGATCGAGTGGAGCTACGAGCTACTCGACAAGGCGGAGCAGCGTATGTTCTCCCGCTTGTCGGTGTTCGCCGGGGGAGCCGACCTGGAAGCGGCTGAGGCGGTGGCGAACCCGGAGGGCGAGCTCGGGATGGACACCCTGGATGGTCTAGCCTCGCTGGTCGACAGCAACCTCGTGCGGAGCTTGGAGGCGTCCGACGGTGAGCCGCGCTTCGTCATCCTCGAGACGATCCGCGAGTACGGGCTCGAGCGGCTCGCAGAAGCCGGGGAGGAGCCAGCCATCCGACGCCGCCACGCGGAGCACTGGACCCAGGTCGCCGAGGACGTTCTCGAGGCGCTGTCCGGCCCCGAGCAGGCGGTGTGGACCCGGCGCTTGGAGGTAGATCACGACAACTTCCGCTCGGTGCTGGACTGGGTACTGCGTTCTGGCGAAGCGGACCTCGGCCTGCGGCTCGGCGCGGCGCTCAGTGTCTTCTGGCGACTCGGGAGTCATGTCCGGGAGGGTGCTCGATGGCTGGACGATCTCCTGGCTCTGCCGGGGGCGGCCGGAAGCACGCTTCGGAGGGCGCGAGCTCTGATCGCGACCGGGGAGCTCCACGCGTGGATCAACGTGCCGGAGGCCTATCTGCGCTTCGCGCAGGAGGCGGTCGCGATCTATCGTGATCTGGGCGACTCGCCCGGGATCGCAACGGCGCTGCAGGAGCTCGGATGGGCCCAGCTGCAGCTCGGCCACCTCGAGGAGGCGCGGACCAATCTCGACGAGGCGAATAAACTCAGTATCGACCTCCGGGATCAGCAGAAGGCGGGTGAATGCTTGAATGGTCTCGGGATGCTGGCACTGCTCCAGGGCCAACTTCAGCAGGCACGCCCGCTGTTCGAGGACGCGTTGGAGGCGTTCAAGGACCTCCGTAACACGTACTGGGTAGCGCTCATGGAGCTCATCGTGTCGCAGGTCGACAGAAGGGAGGGAAAATTCGATGCTGCCGACAACCGTATACGCGCGGGCCTGACTGCATTCCAGCAGCTTGACAGCCTCATGGGAACCATGTGGGCGCTTTACTCGTTTGCCGACCTCGCCCTGCATCGCGGCCAACACGAGCGGGCGCTCCGCCTGGTTGGAGCTTCCCACTCCCTGAGAGAACGGGTAGGGGAGATGCCGGCACTCGTGATGGCGACGATGGGGGACGTCGGAGAAGCGGCCCGCTCATTGCTGGACGCGGACACGGCGCAGGGCCTCTACCAGGAGGGACTGACGCTGGAGGTCGAGGACGCGGTCGCGTACGCACTACAACACGAAACATGACTCAGGGGGGAACTATTCACGTCGTGGCGGATGGCGCAGCTACGTAGACGGAATACGCGCGCACTCCCGATTCCTTCCGCACCATCGGTTGCGTTCGACCGAAGCTCTTCAAGCTTCGGTTAGCCGCCAATATTAGGTGTGCGCCGCTCTGCCGACTGAGCTATCCGGCATGGAATTGGTGGTGAAGACATTAGTTGGAGTTTAGTTAGGGATTATCGAGGCCACTTCGACCTCCTCGGACACTCCTTTGAGCGTGACCGAGCGAAGCTCGCCGACGGGGAATCGGAGGTCGACTGCATCGATCAGGTCTCGAGAGGCGAGGATCTCATCTTCTGCGGCGAGGGCACCGATCCGGGCCGCGGCATGCACGCCCTTGCCGCCGTAATCCCGCCCCTTCTGCGTGGCTTCCGCACGATGTAGACCGACACGTACGTGCGGAGTATAGCTGTGCGCCCTGTGCTCGCGGAGTCGACGCTGTACCGTCACGGCACATTCGACGGCGTCGTAGGGGCTGTCGAAGACGACGAAGAAGCCGTCCCCGACCTTGTTGTTCTCGAGGCCATGGTGCTCCGAGAAGCATCTGCGGAGTGTCTGGTCGTGCCGCTCGAGGACGTTCTCCCATTGCCTGTCACCCATCGCGTCGACGAGGTTCGTCGATTTGACGATGTCCGTGAACATGAACGTCTTCGTGACGCGGGCTCCCGGCGCGGAGGCTCTGGGCACACCTTCGGCTATCTCCTCCCCGAGAAGCTCCAGCGCGGTACGGTGGTCGAGTACCGCGCCCAACCGTTCGAATGCGGATCTGGCGGCCTGGATCTCCCGTCGACCGCTCTCATCATCCCCGTCGGCGCTCAACGCCACTCCGAGCAGCATCCGGGTGCGGGCAGCCTCGTAGGGGAGGTCTGCCTGGGTCCACAGTCGCCAGCTCCGGCGAAAGCTTTGACCCGCTCCCCCAGGATCGCCTTGCGCCTGGAGGATCTCACCGCGCGCACGAAGGGCCGCAGCCTTCAGTGGCGGGGTTCCGAAGGTTTGGGCCAACGACTCCAGTCTCTCGGTGGCCGCGCGAGCCGTTTCGAGGTCCTCGGCGGCGAGGGCTATCTCGACCTGAGCCGGCAGCAGCCGTGACCTGCGGATGTCATCGATCGTGTCGTCGTCGAGAGCTCGATCGATGCCGACGCTCGCAGAATGCACTCTTCCTTGCGCGAGACGAAGCATCGATAACCCGGGCTCAGGCTCCCGGCCAAGCTCGTGTGCCTGACCAAACGCCTCTTCCGCCTCGGCGAGATCCCCCATCCTCAGGCGTATCTCACCTATCTCGTTGAGTCCTTCGGCCACGAACTCCAGATTGAAGCTCTGGAGCTCATCTAGCGCGCCCCTCAGCTCCTGCTCCGCCTCCGCCCACCCGCCCCGAAGCCGCACGATCTCGGCACGATGGACCCGGCAGATGCCCGGAAACCCCGAGATGGATTGCCGCTCGCACCAACGTTTGGCAGCGTCAGTCCACTGAGCCGCCCGCTCATAGTCGGCGAGCTGGGTGGTGGTGGTGATGGCGAGACAGTAGATGATCCCGGAGGCCAGCGGACTTAGCTCGCCGCTCACCGCGGCCACAGTGGCCTCGTCCAGCAGACTCAGGCCTTCTTCTACAAGTCCCTTGGCGACCTGCACTCTCCCTTTCTGGAGCAACCCATAAGCAAGAAGGTCACGGTCTCCGAACCGCGTTCCGAGATCAAGCACCACTTCAGCCTGCTCGAGTGCTGCGTCGAGATCACCAACGGCCATGAAGGCGTGGGTCCGCATCCAGGCGAGATAGCCATGCGCGGGCGCCTCTTCCTCTTTCTCCAAGAGCCGCTCAGCCCGGCTGAACCAGCCCTGGGAAATCGAGTGGGCCAGCTTCCCCGAATAGTCATGAGACAGGACGAGAGCGATCATGGCGGCGCGCGGGAGGTCCCCCCCCTTCAAATAGGTGGCGTAGGCACGCTCCCGGGCGTCTATACACTCCTCGATCCGACCCGTCCACCAGGCAGCCTCGGCAAGCGCGGACAGGTCGTCCGCCGAGAGCGCCTCGCTGCGATCAGCCTCCTTCAGAAGGCGATACGCGTCTCGCCAGTCATTCTTGGCAATCGCTTCCCGCCCCTTCAGCAAGTACGATCCATCGACGACCTGGGTCACGGATGAGTCCCCTTTCGACACCGACCGCTCTCCATTGTCCCACGCAAGCCGAAGACTCTCAATAGGCCGCGGGCGGCACAGGTCTCCCACGGGTCAAGACCCCACCATCTCGAGCTCTGTCGTCACTCTCCACGATGTTCTGGCGGCCACCGCCCAGCGATAGGAACGCTCTCGTCGCCGCCCCCCTCGAGCGTTTCAGGAGGCGGGCGCGCTCGACTCCGACGCTTGCTTCGCTAGGTGCTCGTGGATGAGGCGAATCACTGTCGAGCCTTCCCCCACCGCAGATGCCACCCGCTTCAGCGATCCATGCCGCACATCGCCCGCCGCAAATATGCCCGGCACGCTCGTTTCCAGGAGCAGCGGATCATGTGGCGACTCCGGGGGCAGGCTCTCGAGCACGTCCGTGCCCGTCAGGACAAATCCCCATCTATCGCGGGCGATGTCGCTTGGGAGCCAGCCCGTGTGAGGCTGGGCGCCAATGAAGAAGAACATCGCCTCCGCGTCGACGAGTTCTGGCTCCAATGCTCCGCGTTTCGACAGCACCACCCGTTGGAGCCATCCCTCGCCTTCAGCAGACACCACTCTGGTGCCCGCTCTCACGACGATCTCGGGTGTGTTTTCGATCTCCTTGATCAGATAATCCGACATGCTCGACGCGAGCGAATCGCTTCGCACTACCATCGTCACTTGCTCGGCGTAGGCCGCCAGAGATATCGCGGCCTGACCGGCTGAGTTTCCCCCTCCAACGACCAGAACATGGCGGCCTTGCGTCGCCTGCTCCTCGGCGCACGATGCCCCGTAGAACACGCCCGCTCCGACAAAGTCATCGATCCCCGGCACGTCAAGCCTTCGGTACGACACCCCCATGGCGAGTACGACCGCGTCTGATACCGCTTCCTCTCCATTGGAAAGACTGATCACAAAGTGGGGACCGTTTTGCTGGATCCCGGTCACGGCGCGCGTCATTAGGAACGTTGTTCCGAAGACCCAGGCCTGTTGAAACGCCTGCTGCGCAAGCTCGCTACCGTTCACTCCCTTCGCGAAACCAAGGTAGTTGCGGATCAGCGCGCTGCTTCCCGCCTGCCCCCCGATTGCCTCTCTCTCGACGACGAGCGTGCGCAGACCTTCGGAGGATCCGTAAACCGCTGCCCCAAGCCCAGCCGGCCCTGCACCGATAACAATTACGTCGAAGTCGGTGTCGTCCCTCAGGTTAGTCCGAACGCCGAATGCCTCCGCGATTTGCGCGTTCGACGGATCAACGAGGACTCCTCCGTTCAACGTGCTCACAATGGGCAACTGGTCCGCACTCACGCCGGCGCGGTCCAGGATGTCCTTGCCTTCACTAGATTCTGCAGCGTGGAAGGCATAGTCGATACGAAAGCGCGTCAACAGCTCTCGGACCTCGTGGGAGCGCTTAGCCCATTGGTCCCCCACGACGGCGATCTGGGGACTTGCGACGGGTTGCGTCCGTGACCATTCGTGGAGGAAGACGGTAATCGTGCGGTGGAAGAGCTCGTCGGGAGAGCGCCACGGCTTGAGCACGTAGTAGTCGATGTGCCCGAGGGTCATGGCCTCGACGATCGCCTCGGCCGTCGCCGTCTGGCGCCAGGCTCCCCATTCGACCAGTAGCCCGCGCCTGGTGTTCGGAGAAACGCGCTTCATCTCGGCCAAGAACTCGACGCCCGTCGCTCCCGGCAGCCATTGATCTATGAGCACGAGCGCGATCTGTCGGCCCGCGACGAGTAGTTCGCCCAACAGCCGCTTGGCTTCCTTTGGCGAGCTTTGACAAACGATGTCGTAATCGCGTGCGTAGCGAGAGAAGAGCTCCTCTTTGATCCTTTCCAGTTCCTTTAGGTCGTCGTCGACAACCAACAGCAGGGGTTTGACAGACACGGACATCACTTGAGGCTTCTCCTCCATGGTCTTCGGCAGGATAGCAACCCTCCGACGCCAGCGTAGGCACACCTGGAGTAGTTGGGGCAGGCCAGGCCCTTCCCGGTACGACTCCAGAGGCGCCCAGTCTCCCAGAATGAGCTGGGTTGCAACAGCGGAAAGGCTGTGGAATCGGACACGAACCGACGGAGTACAGATGCGGCTATGCACCCGAACGTTTCCTGGAATCTACGGCTGCTCCTGCGAACTCCCATGGCCGTCCTTTGAATGAGTCCTTGTCCTCTGGCCCGGCGCAGCCTACCCGGATCAGCCCACAAGTAGTCGGGCCACAGCAGGGGATAGGTGGGGTCAAGGCTCCACGCATCTCGCAGATTTCGACACGGCACATCGCGCAGCGAGATCGTCGTCGTCCATACTGACATGAACGGGTGTTGAAGAGATCCCTCTAGCTAGGCGGTGTGTACGCGGCGGTTAGCGGAGAGCAGTGGCAGTCCGATAGGTCATGGTCCAGTCCTTCCTTCCGGTAGTTCTGTGATGCTCAGGCGTCGTTCGAGCTTGGGCAGCGATGCCCACACGCGGCCGAGCCGCGCCCTGACTCAGCGCCTCTTCGTTGGCGACGTAGAACGGCAGCCTTTCAAGCCTCTTGCTGCGATTGAAGCGCGCCAGCGCATCGGCGAACGCCGCCGCCACTACGCGCTCTCGCCCCTCCGGTGCCACCTGTGACCAGCACTGTCCTGCCTGCCATCGGTCCGCTGGGGATCTCATCCATCTCGGTGTGCCTTTGCCGTTGTTGGGATCAGTCAACATTTTGCAATTGACATCCGCGTCGCTCAGGGCAGAGCCCTTGGCGTCGGTGATTCACGGCCTCTGTCTACGCCGCTGGCACAATATCCCTGCGTGGCAGGTGCCGGTCGCTCCACAGGAAGGTGTGAAGCGACTAAATCGCAACGGAACCCCCCCCACCTAGTGGCGCCGCTTGGGTGTGCCGGGCGGGGACCAAGTACGACAGCGAGCAGACCACCCGTCACCTGGCGCTGCCTCTGATCGGACCGCCTTGGCCATGTCGAAGAGGCATCTCGCACCTATTCCGAGGGCGAGAACTGCCACGTCGACCCACAGCGACACGATCGGAAGTCCCGATACATACAGACGGTGAGAGGCGCCCAACGGTAGAAAGGACCAGTCGTGAAGGACAACGGCAGCGATAGGGGCGGCGGCAAGCCCCCAGGTATCTCCTCGGCCCAGCACGCCGCAAATCGCAGAAACGCGCAGAGGTCGACCGGGCCTCGTACCCCGGAGGGCAAGCAGACGAGTTCGCAGAACGCCACGTCCCACGGCGCCTACGCGGGATCCGTTCACCCGGTACGAAGCGGGGCCCTGGCGGAGAACCCCGCCGAAGTCGAAGCCTTCATTGAGGCCATGGTTACGGCGAAAAACCCCCGGGATGAGATCGAACGCGAGATTGGGTGCCAGATCGCCACCGCCCTTCTTCGCCACCGCCGCGCCGGCCGCCTCGAGGCCTATGAACTGGCCCACTGCTCCCAGGTGGATGCGCGCCTTGACGCCGCCGTCTACACGGCAGAGCTGCTTGGGGAGGTGCTTGAGGAGAGATTTCCAATGGAGGAGGCATGCTTCCGGTCGATGGTGGACTTCATCCGCTCAAGAAGAAGGCCCTTCTCGTTTACATCATGGAACCCATCTCCGACCCGAGCCAGACCAGCGAGGCCGACAAGGAGCGGTGAAAGTGTAGCAGGGCTTCGGGCTAGGAAGCAGACTGGGTACCGGCGCAAACGGCGTGAAACGCGCTGCGGTGTTTACCATTAAGCCTCTGCCATAAAGAGTGAGCTAACGTCAATCGATTGGCGACCTTCACGAACTTGCTTTCGAAGTTCTACAAGGGGGGATGCTGCCTCGTAGTAGGTTCCCCGCTTTACTCCGAGTCGTCGTAGAAGACCTGCTCGGACCATCGCACGGAGATCCGTGGTCGCCACTTGATTAGAGATGTCATCCCAATCCCTTAGAGAGGCACGGTACGATGAATTACGCACGCGGAGTCCGATAGTAGCGTCAAATAGAGCAGGTATGGCGCGCTCTGGCAGATGGTGACGCTGCGCAAGTCTTTCTATCTCAATCCACATTCTCTCGGATTCTCTAACACGTCTGAGAACGCTTGCTGCTTGAACGTAGTGAGCTTCGAGGCAGAATTGAATCCATGGACGAGCATCGTGTTCCGGAGCCCAACTTCTTCGGCCAACGCTTGAGAGGATCTTATAGTAGGCGTCTGTATTCCGGCCAAGGTACTCCTCGATGCTGCACCATTCTGCGGCCAGAATTTGCCCGCGTGCTAGGACCAGTGTTTGTAGGCAGCGCGAGATGCGGCCGTTTCCGTCGCGAAAGGGATGGATCATTACCAGATTGAGGTGAGCCATTGCGGCACGGATCATCGGGTCGATATCAAGATCTGCAGCGAGCTGGACGGTCAGCTCCTCGACCAGAGTCGGCACCACCTCAGCTTCGGGGCCCTCGTAAACAACCTCTCCAGTTGAGTCATTGCGTACCCAGATCGGTCCTGGACGCCATAGTCCGGGGCTGGCCTCCTGCGAATACTCGGTCATCATGAAGTGAAGACTGCGGATCAAGCTTGGTGAGTATTCAAAGTGCTCATCGTGGGCCAGCTGCAAGACGTAGGTCATCGCTCGACGGTAGCCATTGACGGCGTGCCAATCAGTCCAGCTGGCCTCAGTTGGCTCACCCCCTTCAACAGCCGCTACAGCGTCCTCCACTGAGACATTGAATCCTTCTATGCTGTTCGATCCCTGGATCGCACGTGCAGCAAGCACCCGGCGTACCGAACCGAACCACCTGCGGGGCTCGGTCGCCACGTAGTAGCGCAACTGCCTACGCAGCTCCGCGATCTTCTCTATCGCATTTGTTTCTTCCTGACCTACATCAGGGACCTTGTAGATCAAGGACGCTCCTCTATTGATACATCGTTTCCAACTGTTCGTGGAATTGATAGTATCAGTTACGCCCATCGTATGCAACCCTACTGGGGGATGGACGATCGGGCAGCTCCGGCTGTGAAGGCCCGGTTCGCCCCCTTTCTAACCTTTGTCCTACTCGGGGGGTACCCTTATTGGTGTCAGTTGGGTCCCTGAGAGGGAGAGAATTTCTGAGCATCGAGCGAGCCTTCGACCGCGCCATGGTCGCCGTCTACCAGCGGGCCAAGCAGGAGGCCGGCTACAACGCCACCCGCTTTCTCCAAATGATCTCTGAGCACGGAGGCGTCGCCACGGCCCGCCAGCTCCTGCATGCCTCCGGGGGCTCGGACGGCTTTACGGCCCTGTACCAGGCGGGCCGCCTCGATCTCAGCGTCGAGTACCACGTTCTGCTCGAGGAGTTTCACGAGCTGTTTACCGAGGAGGAGCGGGAGATCGCCAGGCGCCGGCTCGCCGACCCCGTCCGGGCCCAAACCAAGACACCATGACAACTCTCGAACAGATCACGCCCAGCTCTCGCATCCATGGACTCCTTCCCGGCCGTGCTGTGACGGTCGTTTAGATCGAGTGGCACGGCTCCTCGGCCGTGACCGCGACCTACCGCGACGACGGGGGCCACCTCGGCAACCAGCTGCTGTTCCGCGACCACGAGGCTCGGACTCGAAGTCGAGGAGGCGGGTTCCTCCTGGACCTTCGATGCGGATGGGAGAGCCTTCAAGCTGGTCTCCGAAGCCCTTCGCATCCGCCTCGCCTATCTCTTCGATCCCTATCGCGGTTACGACCTCGAACCTCGAACCTCCCGCACCAGATCAAAGCCGTCTACGGAGAGCTTCTCCCCCGCCGCCCGTTGCGCTACGTGCTGGCAGACGACCCCGGGGCAGGCAAGACGAACATGGCAGGGCTCTTCATGAAGGAGCTGATCGCTCGCGGCGACCTCAGCCGTTGTCTTGTGGTCGCCCCCGGCAGCCTCGTCGAGCGGACAAGTTCCGCCTCCACTTAGACATCATCACCAAGGACGTCATGGAGGCGTCGCGCTCAGGCAATCCCTTCGACGGCCCCGACGACAAAGGGACTGCCGCAGGGCCCCTTCACGTACAAGGTGGAGCCTATTCTCGACGGCAGGCCCTACGTTGCCAGCGTTACCTGGCCCGCCGACGAGATCAAAGGGAACGACCCGTCTGTGGGACTCGATTTACAATCCGAGCCGGCCCGGCGTTGATCACGACGGTGGTCGAACGCACGGCCGAGCGCGAGAAACCTCAGGAGCGCGCTCGGAGCAGTCCGCGTAGGTCGTCGATGGTGTCTGCTTCGTTGGCCCTCTTGTCCGGTCGGTAGCGCTTGACGCGCGCGAACCGCAGGGCGACGCCGCCCGGATAACGCGTCGAGGACTGGACCC
>JALZJN010000114.1 GCA_030859735.1 Actinomycetota bacterium | reverse complement strand
CTGTTCGCAATGTGAATCTGGCGGTGTCCAAGAATAAGATCTCTGCCCTCATAGGCCCGTCGGGATGCGGCAAGACGACCGTGCTTCGCTGCTTCAATCGAATGAATGACCTCGTCGATACTGCCCGCATCGAGGGCAACATTCTCTACCATGGAGTGGATCTCTATGAGGCGCGCATCGATCCGGTGGAGGTTCGGCGACGGGTCGGCATGGTCTTTCAGAAGCCCAATCCCTTTCCCAAGTCAATCTACGACAACGTCTCCTTTGGACCCAAGATCGCAGGCTTCAAAGGGAGCATGGACGACTTGGTGGAGGAGGCACTGACCAAAGCTGCGCTTTGGGATGAGGTGAAAAACCGGCTCAAAGAGTCTGGCATGGCGCTATCCGGGGGACAACAGCAGCGTCTTTGTATCGCGCGCGCGATTGCGGTCCAGCCCGATGTGATCTTGATGGATGAGCCATGCTCCGCCCTAGACCCCATCGCTACCGGGCGCATCGAGGACCTCATGCAGGACTTGAAAAACGACTACACAATCATCATCGTCACTCATAACATGCAGCAGGCGGCGCGTGTCAGCGACATGACGGCGTTCTTCACAGCCGAAATCAACGAGAAGCAGGATCGTCGCACCGGCGTGCTCGTTGAGTTCGACCAGACGGAAAGGATGTTCACCAATCCCGCGGATGAGAGGACGGAAAACTACGTCACCGGCCGCTTCGGATAGGCGTCCCATGGAGGCTGAGTCGCAGGGGAATCCTACGCCAGAGGCAACGGTCGAATCGGCGCGGGCATACTTCGACTTTGCCCTGGAACAGCTAAAGATTCAGGTCGAGGTGATGGCCTTGCGGGTCGATGCGGCGCTCGAGAGCTCTGCGCAAGTACTGCTCACCGGGGATCTCGTTTTGGCGAACGACATAATCCTCGGAGACAACGACATAGATGAGATGTTCGTGTCGTTGAGCGAACGTTGCTATGAGCTACTCGGCCGTCAGGCGCCGGTCGCCTCCGATCTGCGGTTGGTGGTATCGGTTCTCAGTGTTATCCAAGATCTAGAACGCACCGGGGATCTGTGCCTTCGCATAGTCAAGCTCGCCCCCGACCATCACCTGCTGGCGCGGAACCCCGACACCTTCTCGATTCTCCAAGACATGTCGCGCGTCGCAACCGATTTGTTCAGGCTGGCGATCAAGGCATTCTCCTCCCAGGACCTGCGGCTCGCTCACAGCCTGGAGCAGCGCGACGATGCCATGGACGCCCACAACGCTCGCTTGACCGAGGCGATATTCGCTATGGAAGGGCCCGGGGCGGTGCCGCAGGCGGTTCAGACGATGCTCGCAGGCCGGGCCCTCGAGCGCATCGCAGACCACTCGGTCATGGTGGGCGAGCGCCTTCGCTACCTCCTCACGGGAGACCTCGGCTCGCTCTCCAAGCAGATAGGCCCTTAGGTTCTGATGCCGAGTGGTGGTCAGGTGACCATATAGATCATCTCACCACCACTCGGCAACGAGTCACGGGACGAACTTGTAGCCAAGCCCCCTGACCGTCGTGAGATGTTGCGGATTCTTGGGGTCGATTTCGCATTTGGTCCGCAACCGCTTGATGTGCACATCAAGGGTGCGAGTGTCGCCGAAGTAGTCGGCGCCCCAGATGCGATCGATAAGTGTCTCGCGCGTCAGGACTCTGCCCGAGTTCTCCATGAGCAGCTCAAGCAGCTCGAACTCCTTGCGGGGCATGTGAACACGCTCCTCCCTGACCATCACCTCGAATCGGTCGGCGTCCAGTCTGATGCCACCGCCCTCGAGCACACCCTCGCTTCCGGCAGTGCCGCTAGTCGTCCGGCGCAGCACCGCCTTGATCCGAGCGATGAGCTCGCGTGTGCTGAACGGCTTGGTGACGTAATCGTCGGCTCCGATCTCAAGGCCCACGACCTTGTCGATCTCGGTGTCGCGAGCGGTCAGCATGATGATGGGGACGCTCGAGGTCTTACGGATCTCTCGGCAAATCTCCTCTCCTGACAACCCAGGCAACATGAGGTCTAGCAAGAGCAGGTCGGCGCCCACCGCCCTGAAGCGCTCTAGGCCATGCGCACCGTTGGTTGTTCGCTCCACGACATAGCCCTCGCGCCCGAGCTGATACTCGAGTGCCTCGCCGAGCCCCTCTTCGTCCTCGATCAACAGGATGTGCGGCACCGCTGCGGTCCTCTCCTTTAGGTGGGCCACTTCAGCCGGTCGAATGGCCACGTTCAACTCGCCACCGATTTCAGGTTTCTCTCATCGAGGGCGGGCAGCCGGACGGTGAAGGTGGACCCCTCACCGAGCTGGCTTTCCAGTCCAAGATAGCCTGCATGTAGTTCCACGACGTGCTTTACGATCGACAGCCCTAGGCCGGTGCCCCCGCTGCTGCGAGAGCGGTCTTTGTCGACTCGGTAGAACCTTTCGAACACCCTGGACTGGGCGTTGAGGGGAATGCCAATCCCTGTGTCCGAGACTCGCACGACGGCGTCGGAGCCGTCGCAGAAGATCTCAACCGACACGACTCCCCCCTCGGACGTGTACTTGACGGCGTTGTCCAGCAGGTTCCTCAGCATCAATCCGAGCTGCTGCTCGTCCCCTCGAACCAGGACCCCGCTCTCCAGTCGTTCCACGAGAGAAAGGTCTTTCGCCTGTGCCGCGGCGCTGATCTCGGCGATCTGGCGTCTCCCTATAGCGGTGAGATTTGTGTCCCGCGCGGCGAGGTTGATCGGGTCCTCCAGCTTGGAGAGGTCCAAGAGGTCGGCTATGAGTCGGCTCAATCGCTCGGTCTCGCCGGTCAGCCGGGCCGCGAATTTGATGGCGGTTTCGGGGTCGTCGCGCGCCGCTTCTCCGATTGCCTCTCCCAGCGCCTGAAGGCTGGCCACGGGACTCTTGAGCTCGTGGGAGGCATTGGCAACGAACTGCCGCCTGATGCGCATCGTCCGGAGTTCCTCGGTGACGTCCTGGAAAAGGACGGCGACTCCTGCCGGATCCTCCAGAGGTAGGGCGCGAATGCGCAAGGTGCTTTGGGCCGGCCACAGGCTGATCGTTTGCTCGGTAGGTCCCTGGGTTGAAAGAGCTCTTCTCGCCACCGATAGAACTTCTTCGGAAGGAACCCGAGCAGGCAGTCTTCCCGAGCCCAGGTGCAGAAGCGCACGAGCGGCGGCCGTGGCCTTGATCGGCACGAGAGCATCGTCTAGCACCAGGACGCCTTCGTCCATGCGTTCGAGGATCTCACCTGCACGCCGCTGCTCTCGCTCGAGTGTGGTGACCTCGAGCTCGACCCGCTGTCGCTCGGAATCCTGAAGTTGGCGAACTTCAGCCTCCTGCATCTTGAGGTTTCCTCGCAGATAGATCAGTGTGCCTGCGAGCGCGATGCAGGCGGCTGCCAGCAGAACCTCGGTCATAAGATGTTCATCTCCACTTGGGATTGTAAGATGCTCGCGCTGCTGTAGGGAGGCCTTTGACTACAGTGAGCAGGTATTTCTTGCTGAGTTCGCGGTGCGTTAAGAATGGCTCGCAACAGTTAGGGTCAAGGCCATGGTCAGAATCAACTTCGCCGACGAGCTAGACACCGCGGAATCAAGCCTCCTGGCAGGGGGCCGCATGGTTCTCGAGCAACTGGGGCGCGTCATGCTGGCGCTCGAGCGACGTGACTCCGGGCTTGCTCGCGAAGTGATCGAAGGCGACGACCGCGTCGACGATGTCTATCTGGCGACCGAGACACGAGTGCTGAGCCTCTTGGCTTTGCAGGCGCCGGTTGCGGGGGATCTTCGACTGGTGAACGCAATTCTTCATTCCAACGTACACATAGAGCGCGTGGGAGATCTGTGCGTCAACATTGCCAAGTTCGTCTTGAACGGCCTCCCCTATCCCTCCAACTCCCCAATGCTCACCCGGCTGCAGGAGATGGGGATGCGTGCCGGTGAGCTGCTGGACACGGCACTGCGAGCGTTCTCCGCACGCGATGCCGATCTCGCAGAGGAGCTCCCCTCCAAGGACAACGTGCTGGATCGCCTCAACCGCGGCATGCTCCAAGAGCTGAAGCAGTACGCGGGTGACGAGGAGAGCTTCGAATGGGCCGTCAACCTCGTTCTGGTGGCGCGCTACCTCGAGAGGATGGGCGACCACGCCGTCGACATCGGAGAGCGCACTTCCTACTTGGTCACGGGGGTCATGCGCGAGTTCACAGACGCTTCGCATCCCGAGAACGACCTCCGTTGAGAGCATCCCGGCCGGGCCCAAAGTAACTCTGAGCGACATCCGGCTCGTTTTCCGAGCCCGATGTAGCTAAGAGCGACATTCGGCTCGGGGGGCGGCGGGCACCAGACGCAGCAGCGTGGCTTCCGGCCGGCACCAGAACCGGATCGGCGAGAAGCGACTCTGGCCCAGCCCCGGGCTGACGTGCAGCCAGGTGTGTCCAACTCGATGGAGCCCCTGGGACAGGGCGTTGGGGAGGCGGCAGTTGGTCACCAGCGAGCCCCAACCCGGCAGGCGCAGCTGGCCTCCGTGGGTGTGTCCGCCCAGGATCAGATCGAAGCCGTTCAGAGCCCACTCCGAAACCACGTCGGGCGCATGCACAAGGGCGATCGCTGCTGCCTCGTCCTTGGCCCGGACGATGTGAGATGTCTTGTGGCGTCCGAGGTAGGGGTCGTCCACGCCTGCGAGCCTGACACGGCCCCCTGGGGTGTCCAGGAACTCCGTGCGGTTGGTGAGAGCGAGCCACCCCTGCTCCCGAAGCCCGCTCTCGAGCTCTTCGATCTTGGTCTTAAGAGGGGGTGGGGCCGGAGCCGAGGCGTTCAGGTACTTCAGGTAACCCTGATGGCTCGATACGAACAGGTCGTGGGACCCGAGTACGTAGAAGCGCCCCAGCCTCGCCTTGAACGGCTCCAGCGCCTCAAGCACGACCGGAATGCCGCGGTTCTCGTCGATCATGTCCCCGGTCAAGAGGACGAGATCGACGGAGCTCCCGAGCCGGGCGGCAAGGGCTTGAAGCCAACTCTTGAGATGAGACGTCCGCCCCGTCATGTGCGTGTCGGAGAGGTGGAGAATCGCCAGAGGGGGGCAGCCGGGGGCCACCTCGGCGCACCGCTCGACCAGCCTCAAACGGTGGGGTTCCATCAAGGAGTAGGCGCCAAGTCCCGCCCCCACTACAAGAGCGGTGCGCACTAATCGCATCGATTCGAGCATACTGGCAGTGTGAGATTGTCCCTGCGATACAAGATCGTCGGGGGCTTCGTCCTCCTTCTCTCGCTCATCGGTCTCCTCGGATGGGTCACCTACTCGCTGTTCGCGTCACTCGGAGAGGTGCAGAGGCGGGTGTTCGACGACGCCGTGCCCGGGCTGGTGGTAGCGGATGAGATCGTCCGCTCCTATACAGCTCAGTCGGCCGCGATCCGGGGCTATCTCATCAACAGCCGCGAGGGGCAGCTCAACCAGTACCACGAGGAGGTCAGGGAAGTCGCCGTAACCGAGAGCCGCGCGCGCGCGCTGTTTGATTCTCCTGGAGAGAAGAGGCTCCTGGCAGACTTGATCGAAGCCGGCAGGGACTTCCATCGCGAGGTGGACAAGCGGGTGCTGCCGATAGCCAAGGACGGCAACCGGGCTCTGGCCTTCAGCCGCCTTCTCAGCGGGGAGGGTGACAGGGCCGTGGCAGAGATCGAGGAGCTCGGCCAGCAGCTGCGGCGCACCCAGGGCCGCGTCATGGAGCGCAATCAGCGCGGCCTCCAGGACCGCAGCGCCCAAGCCCTGGCCATTCTGCTGCTGGTGACCATCGGCGCGGTGCTGATCGGGCTGCTGCTCGCCGTGGTGGTCTCTCGAAGGCTGGTACAGGGTCTCCATCAGCTAGTGAACGCGGCCCGGGCCGTGGGCCGAGGTGATTTCGACCAGAGCATCGACATTCGCTCCGGAGACGAGGTCGAGGAGCTCGCTACACGTTTCAACGAGATGCAGGCGGGCCTCAAGCGCCTCCAACAACTCGCGCTTCATGACCGGGAGCTTGAGATCGCCGCCTCCATTCAAAAGAACCTGTTGCAGAAGAGCGTCCCTCATACGCCGGAGGTTCACCTAGCCCCCATGCAGCGACAGGCCAACTTGGTGGGCGGGGACTGGTTTGACGTCGAGTCTTCGGACGGCAGGCTCGCAGTGGTGGTGGGCGATGCTTCGGGAAAGGGCATCGGAGCTGCGTTGATGGCGACCGTGGCGCTGTCGGCTCTGCGGGCCGAGCGCGGCCTCGGGGGAGACGGCCGGCGGATCGTGTCGCGCGCTAATCGGGCGTTGGTGGACGCCACCGATCCCGACTCCTTCGCCACCTTGATCTACCTTGATCTGGAACTGGCCACGGGCGAGGCGACCTGGCTCAACATGGGCCATCCGCCGCCGTTCATCCTGCGCGCTTCCGGCATGGGCGACGGCCCCCTGGGCCACTATCTGGAGGGCCCTCGCAACCGCGTGCTCGGCTGGTTCGATGATCCCGGCTGGGAGGAGGGCAACGCCACTGTGCGCCCCGGCGACCGGCTGGTGCTCTATACCGACGGGTGGCTCGAGGCCAAGTCCGTGGACGGCGAGACCTTCGGGGAGCACCGCTTCGCCGAAGCTCTCACGCGCCTGGGAATTCTCGGCGGCGAGGCGCTCGTGGAGGAGCTCGTCCGGGAAGTGGAGCGCTTCGCGGCCGGTAAGCTGGACGATGATCTGACCATTCTGGTGGTTGAGTTTCTAGGGGCTCCGATGGGCAGGGGCGCAGGTGCGGAGCTGACGGGAGAAGAACAGTGGCGCAGCAGAAGGTAGATATCCAGATAGAGGAGGCGGACGGCTATCGGGTTCTCAAGCCCGCAGGCGATCTCGACGTCTACACAGTGGGGTCTTTGCGCGACGTGCTGGGGAAGATGATCGAAGAGGAATCGCCGCACGTGGTGGTGGATCTGGACGGAGTCCCCTTCATGGATTCCTCGGGTCTCGGGGCACTCATGGGAGGCGTGCGACGGATGCGCGAGGCGGGAGGTGATCTCGCCGTCTCCTGCACCAAGGAGCAGCATCTGAAACTGTTCTCGATTACCGGGTTCGGCGAGGGAGTATCGATCGCTCCGACAGTCGAGGAGGCTGCGGCCGGCTTCCGGGACTGACGAGTGCCCCACTAGTCCCTTTCGGCCCCCATAAATCACCCTTGCGGGCCATAACATTTTGTCTCGTTTCTCATTACCCTGTAGACATATCCAGGGAATGAATTAGCGAGGTGGGGGCTTCTGTTGTTGGTTCTAGATTCGTCCGACGAGGACTGGCGCGCCCAGGCGCGCTGCGCCGCTTTTGATCCCGATCTGTTCTTTGCTCCAGGATCTCTGGAGCACAGAGTCGCCAAGAGGATCTGCAGGGATTGTCCAGTGCGCAGGCAGTGCCTTCTCTACGCGCTGGAAACGCCAATCGATCACGGTGTGTGGGGAGGCATGACCGAGCGCGAGCGAAGACGCTTTCGCCGGCAGTGGGGGGCCGAGTGGAGGGCCCTCATCGCCTAGCCCCGGTTTACCTAGGTTCTGAGGGTCAGCTCCAGGAGAGTGCACTCGTCGCGCCAGCGGCGGGCGGTGTCCTCCGGCAAGCCGGGGATGTTCAAGCGCTTCTCCGCGACCTTCTCGGCGACCTCATCCCACTCCGGGCCCGGTTCGAGCACTCTGACGTTGGCGGGAATCTCTCCGACCCGGGCATTCTTACCCTTCCAGCGGAAGATCACGTCCACCTCTCGCAAACCCTCGGCCCCCGGGATGGTCTGCTGGCGCTCTCCTGAGAGCACGAAGATCCGGTTTGCTTTCTGATCGTAGACGAACCACACAGGCATCGTTTCGGTGCCCGACTGAGTAGGCCACCGCAGCCAGATGATCGTCGATTTCTTGAGCGACTCCTGAATCCCACCCGCCTGAGATGAGCCGGACAGCGCGCTGTGGTGGTCGGTCCAGTCGAGCTGGGGATCGACCTCATAGGTTGCGTCCGACCAAGTCTTGTCGGTGGCCGTGAGCACGTACCAGGCGGACAGGTTGAAGAAGCCTCTGATTGCTTCTTGAGGTTCTGCGAAGTCGCGGTGATAGGCGAGCTGAATATCGCCGTCGGGACGCTCGTGGAAGCAGAAGACCCAATTCCGATACTCCGGCGACAAATAGCATTCGGCCCAGTGCACATTCGGCTCGGCCACCTCGAGGTGCAGGCCGATCGAGGAGCCGGGGACGGTTGCTTCAAAGGGAGTCCAGTAGACCTGGATCACGCGGCTGACGTCGCTCTCCAGGGTGACGCGGAGGGCGGCCTTGGCCCCCGCAGTCTCCCCCCGCGTGACACCGTAACGGCCGATGGCTCGGGCCACCTCGTCCACAATGGGAGTAAGTGCCGTGCGCCGACTATCCTGTCTGAGGGCCATCAGCCGAGCGGAGACTCTTCGAGGGCCGAGCGCAACATGAAGAAAGCGGCGGGAAGAAACGCTATCGCGAAGGCTACAAGCTGGACCCTTGCAAAGAGCTTTTGCTTGAGGGCCAGATGGGGCCAGAAGTCGAAGAGGATGATCCGTAGCCCGTTGAAGGCGTGGTACACGACTGCGGCGACCAGAGCAACCTCGAAGGGCTTGAACCACCACTGCTGATAGAGGGAGATGGTCTCGTCGTAGAGCTCGGGGCCAAAGCCGACTCCGAAGGTGTCGACGATGTGGCCGAATAGGAAGGCCACGACCAGGATTCCCGTGACCCGGTGGGCGACCCACGACCACTGTCCGATGCCGCCCTTGTAAGCGACTCCCTGGCGCCCTTTTCCCACCCGTAACAAGTCGATGAGCAAGAGGGCGGCAATGACTCCCGACCCCACAGTCAAGACAAAGACGAGACCTTCGATGAGTTTGGCGGCGAGCATGAGTCGATTCTATCCGCTGTTGAAGAGCTGGTCCGAGATGGCCACCAGGCCGCGGAAGTCCACCGCCTCCTGCTCGAGATAAGGAACACGCACCCAGCGGTGGCGCGGGACCTTGCCGGCGAGGGCTCGCAGGTTCTTCTCCTCTCGTCGCACCACGCGCATGAACGCGCTCTCGTTCTCGATGAGATCGGCCAAGAGAGCACCGTCGCCTTCCTGCGCACGCAGATTCGAGATCTGCCGGGACCTGGCTCCGATGCCGTCACCGTACTTGGGGTGGACGCGATTGACTACGACTGCGCCAAAGGGCAATTTAGCTTCATTGAGCCTCTGTGCGAAGTAGACGGCTTCGGTGACCGATTCTTCTGTCGGCGAGGTCACGACGACGAAGGAGGTGAGGTCTGACTGCAACAGTGCCTGCACAGCTCGCGCCCGTTCCTTGAAGCCGTCATACATTCCTTCGAGGTTGACAAAGAACTCGGCCGTGTCTTCGAGGACTGCGCCACCCACTATTCGTTTGACGACCCTCAGAAAGGTTGTCGCCGCCACGTTGGCCACCCGCATGAAACCTGAGCCCGCTTTCATGTAGGGGAGCAGGAACCAGCGGAGGACGCGGCTCTCGAAGAACCCGGTGAGCCGGCGGGGGGCATCGAGAAAGTCGAGGGCGTTGCGGGTGGGCGGCGTGTCGATGACGATGAGGTCGTAGTCCCCGGTGACGTGAAGCTCGTAGAGCTTTTCCATCGCCATGTATTCCTGGGTTCCCGACAATGTGCCCGAGATGTTCTTGTAGAAGCGATTAGCGATGATGCGATCGGCTTGTTGGGAGCTTGGCGCGTAACGATAGACGACTTCATCGAAGGTGGTTTTGGTGTCGAGCATCATTGCGTGAAGCTCACCTTCAGCCTCTACTCCGGCTGCGGTGAACTTGCGACGGTTCACCTTCGTCGGCGCGTTGTCCAGCTCCTTCAACCCGAGTGAGGAAGCGAGTCGCCGGGCTGGGTCGATGGTCAGTACCGCGGTCTTCTTGCCCTCGGCAGCGGCTCGCAGACCGATCGCGGCTGCGGTTGTTGTCTTCCCCACGCCGCCCGCGCCGGCGCACACGATGACCTGCTTGGTAGCCGTGATTCGCTGAATCGGGTTCACAACTCTTGAATCTTTTCTTCGACCTCATCCGCCAGCGTTTCGATGTCGGGCAGCGTCAGTCCCGAGCCGAACAGGTGAGGCAGCTTTACGATCGGTCGCGACGCACTCTTTGCGAGAACCCTGAGGTACTTCGCTTGAATCGAGCTGCGGGCCTCGAGGAAGGACGCATAGCCGTTCAAAGCCTCGAAGTCCTCCTTGTCGAGGCGCAGGCCAACCGAGTCGGCACATGACTGCAGCGATGAGGGTTTGGTGAGAAGGGCGAGGTGTTCTTCACTCAGCGAGTCCTTGTAGACGCCGTTGGCGAAGGTCACCCCTTGCGAGATTCCGAGCTCGTCGTCCAGTTTCTGTGACGTCTCCAGGGTCTCTGACACGGGCATCTCTTCCGGGAGCGTCACCAGGTGTGCGACGGAGCGAGCGGGGTTCGTGAGCATCTCCGTGAGCCAGTCCGCCTGTCGCTTGATGGGCCCCACTTGGACGGCATCCGCCAGACCCATGGGGGCCGCGAGAAAGGTGATCATGTGGCCGGCGGCGGGAGCATCGACGATGATCGTGTCGAAGTCGTACCGGCGCCCGCCGGGGGCCCTGTTCTGCTCCAGATACCAGATCTTGCCGAGCACGAGTATGTCCTTGAGCCCGGGGGCCGCGGTCGTGATGTAGTCGGTGAAGTGCGTACTGGTCAATATCTTTGACACGCGTTTCATGTGGTACTGGACCTCGAGGTACTCCGCGAGGGCATCTTCGGGCATGACGTTCAGGGCCCACACCCCGGGGGACAGCTCCGAAGGCTCGTAGCTCGGCTCGGAGGCGCCGAACAGCTGGGGGAGGCTGCCCTTGTGGTCGATCTCGGCGACACAGACCTTGTATCCGGCGCGCGCCGCCACCAGCGCCAGGGCCGCCGAAACCGTAGTCTTCCCTACCCCTCCCTTTCCGCAGACGAGGTGGATGCGCGGGGCTAGGAAGTCGGGGATCTCCATCGAGAGATTCTTATCGTACGGAGGAGGGCACAGTTGCGCGCCCGGGCAGTGCCCGAGTGACGGCCCTGCGCGGGCCCACATGACCCACCCACCTCTGTTCCTCCCCCTGGATCCTCATCGGACTCATCGCGGCGAGCTGCGTTTCGGCGGCGCTAAACTCTTTTCCAGAATTTGCCGATGACCTTCGTACACGACCCAGTGCTCGATAGGAGATTTCCGAAAATGGTCCGCCATCTCAAGGTCCTTGCGATCAGCATGGTGTTCACGACCGTGGCCATGGGGTTTGCCTATGCCCTACCCAGTGCGCTGCGCGGGGCCGCCTCCCAGATGTCGGAGAAGCTCGGCGAGGTCGAGGAGGCGTCCTTCGAAGAACAGACCTCTGAGACCGAGGGCGAAACCGAAGCCGAGCCGGGTGACGAGGACTCCGAGGGTGAGGGCGGTTACGAGGGCGAGGAAGAAAACTCCAAGCATGAAAATCATGGCGCCGTGGTGTCTGTCGCAGCCCACTGTCCCCTCAAAGGACGTGCTCATGGGGAACTCGTGCGTGAGATCGCCCGGTACAAGGACATGACGGCCTCCGAGGCGGAGGAAGCCTGTCGGGCGGCCGTTGCGGCTCAGGAGGACAATGGCAAGCCCGGCAAACCCGGCAAACCCGGCAAGCCCGCCGGGTCCCAGAGGCCCGCTAAGCCCGCCAAACCCGCACATCCCGAGAAGCCGGCACGCCCCGAGAAGCCGGCACGGCCCGAGAAGCCGGCACGCCCCGAGAAGCCGGCACGGCCCGAGAAGCCGGCACGGCCCGGGAAGCCGGCACGCCCCGAGAAACCGGCACGGCCCGGGAAGCCCGCCCAGCCTGATGCTCCTCAGCCGGTGAAGCCGCAAGAGACCGCACCAGCCGGCGGATCAAACAAACCCGACAAGCCGAGGACGTCTCACTAGGGCAGGATGACCGCCGACCCCGGCCGAGCCGGGTCGTCGAGAGAGGCCTGCGTTTGACGCGGGATCGACGACAATTGGGGCATGTCCCTTCCCGGCCGTCTGTGCGCTGCATGGGTTGTAATGCTGCTGGCCGGCTCACTAATCCTGATCGCGTCTCCCACTCAGGCTCAGGAGCCAGAATCTCGGACGGTCGATCTAGTTGAGGTGCGAGGTCTGATCGATCCTCCGATGGCTTCCTATTTGCAGGAGCGGCTGAAGGGGGCCGAGGAGGACGGGGTCCATGCGCTGATCATCCAGCTGGACACGCCGGGTGGGCTCGATATTGCGATGCGGGACGTCGTCCAATCGATCACGAACTCGCCGGTGCCGGTGGTCGTGTGGATCGCTCCGCGCGGAGCGCAAGCGGCTTCTGCCGGAACCTTCATCGCCTTTGCCGGACACCTGACCTATGCGGCCCAAGACACGGTGCTGGGGGCCGCCACGCCGGTGAGCCTGAACTCGGAGCTGTCACCGGCGCTCGAGCGAAAGATCACGAGCAACGCCGCCGGCTACATAGGGGAGCTGGCGCGAACTCGCTCCCGCAATGCGGATTGGGCGGAGAGCGCGGTAACGGACGCAGCGACGATCGGCGCGACCCGGGCGGTCGAGATCGACGTGATCGACGGTATCGCTTCCACGCTACGAGATCTCCTCGAGCAATTGGACTCTCAAGACGTGGAGGTCTCGGGATCCAAGTCGGTCGTCCTGGAGACCTGGGACGAAGAAGCCCAAGCTCCGAACGTCACGATTCGCTTTCAGGGCCTTGGCCCCATCGAGAGGCTTCTGCACGCGGTCACCAGCCCCGAGCTCGCCTTCCTGCTACTTCTCGTGGGGACCTTCGGGCTGATCTTCGAGATCTATAACCCCGGCATCGGGCTGGCCGGCATTCTCGGGGCAGGCGCCCTCGTTCTCGGCTTCTACGCCCTCTCGGTGCTTCCCACCAATTGGACCGGTGTCCTCTTGATAGTCGCCGCAATCGGGCTCTTGGTAATCGACCTCCATACCGGAGGTCTAGGTGTGCTCACGCTCGGAGGATTCGCCGCGCTGATCGTGGGGGGACTGACCCTGTTCTCCGGTGCGCCGCCGGCCCTGCAACTGAGCCTGTGGGCGGTGACGGCGGCGGTGGCGCTCACCGCTCTGTTCTTCATCTCGGTCATGACTGCAGCTCTGAGAGTACGGTTGCGCCGTCCGATCACCGGAGAGGAGGCCATGGTCGGCACTCTCGGCGAGGCCAAGACGGATATTGCACCGGAGGGAACCGTCCTGTCCAAGGGGACCTTGTGGCGGGCCCGCACCATGGAGACGGGCATCGCCGCCGGTTCTCAGGTGAAGGTCATGGCGACCGAGGGACTGGTCCTCTTGGTCGAGCCCTTACATGAAGACGAAGACCAAGAGGCCGCGTCGAGCGTGACAGCGAAGGAGGAGTGATGACCCCGATCGTCTTGGGTGTGCTGATTCTGGTGGTGATTCTTGGTGCCTCGTCGGTCCGAATAGTTCAGGAGTACGAACGCGCCGTCATCTTCAGGCTCGGGCGAGTCGCTTCCGGAGCCAAGGGACCCGGGCTCTTCTTCATCATTCCAATTGTCGATCGCATGAAGAAGGTCAATCTGCAGATCGTTACTCTTGACGTCCCGCCTCAGGACGTCATCACCAAAGACAACGTCACGGTGAAGGTGAACGCGGTCGTCTACTTCCAGGTCTTCGAGCCGGTGAAGTCTGTCGTCGAAATTCAAAACTACTACTTCGCCACCTCACAGATAGCCCAGACCACGCTCCGGGCAGTGCTCTGCAAGGTGGACCTCGACCAGATCTTGACCGAGCGGGACAGCCTCAACCAGGACATCCAGCGCATCATCGATGAGCTCACCGACCCCTGGGGCGTCAAGGTCTCTCTGGTCGAGATCAAAGACGTCGATCTCCCGCTCGAGATGCAGCGGGCAATGGCCAAGCAGGCCGAAGCGGAGCGCGAGCGCCGGGCCAAGATCATCAACGCCGAGGGCGAGTACCAGGCCTCCGAGCGGCTGGCCCAGGCCGCCGAGGTCATCTCCCGGCATCCCATCGCCTATCAGCTGCGTTTTCTTCAGACGATCACCGATGTCTCGGCGGAAAAGAACTCGACCCTGGTCATTCCCATACCGATCGAACTGCTCAAGCCGTTCGAGGCCGCTTTCGGCAAGGACCTGTCGGCGTTCACGGCCGGGAGCGATGAGGGGGCTCCGGCAGCCCGGGAGTGAGGCTTTCTATCGTCCTTGCTACAGGAACGGCCTATGAGGGCGGGTGCGTACCAAACCTCGGGGCGTCGGCGGAGTTGTTCGGTCGTCGGTCTAGGGCGACGGCGATGTCTTGAGCCAGGGGTTCGCTCTCGATTGTCTCCAACGGCTGTGGCAGCGCCAGCGACCAATTCGACCGCTCCTCCGGCGTCGTGCCCGGCTGATTGGGGCGCGCCGAGACCTCGAGGGCGTCTTCGAGGGTCGCGGTAAGCAGCGCGCTTGGTGCGGCCCCCAGCAAGTTGTAGGCGCCCCGCACCACCTCCTCGACCGCAGTGCCCCGATCGAGCCCGAGGCGCTCGGCCAGGCGCTCGGCGATGGCTTCGGTTCCCGCTTCGTCGGGCTCGAGACCCAGACTCCGCTGCTCCTCCAGGTCGTCACCCGTCCATAGCCCTGCGACGGTGGGGAGGTCGTGATTGGTTACGGTTGCGAGCGAGTCGGGCGGATAGCTCTCAGGCTTCTTTTCCTCAAACCACATGACCTTGTAGGAGAGCATCGCTCGGCGGGAGAGCTCTGTTCTTACCTCGGGCTCCACCGTGCCAAGATCCTCGCCGATCACAACCGCGGTCGCCCTCCGGCTCTCGAGGGCGAGGATATTGAGCAGGTCGGCCGACCGATAGGCGACGTAAGCGCCGTCTGAAGGCTCGGCCCCGGGCGGGATGAGCCATAGCCGCCACAGGCCCATGACGTGGTCGAAACGCATGCCTCCTCTGGGTCCCATGCAGCTTCGGATGGTCGCACTGAATGGCTCGTAGGCCGCCGACCTCAGCTTGGCCGGACTGAAGCCGAGCACACCCCAATTCTGGCCCTTGCTGTTGAACTGGTCGGGTGGGGCCCCAATGGAGGCACCGAGTGCGAGCGTGTCTTGCCACATCCAGGCATCGGCGCCGTTGGGATCGACGCCGATCGCGAGGTCGAGCACGATGCGCAGTTGTTCGGAGGCGGAGGCGAGCTGTGCCTCGATTAGTGACTGCACCCAGCGATGGAAGGCGACGCGCCCGACATGGTCTCGCGCGAACGCAGCCACTCCGGGGAGCCGGGGATGGCGGTGCTCGGACGGCCAGGACGAAGGGGGGCCGCGGTGATGCTCGTAGAGGGCCATGAAAACAGAGAAATCGTGGAGCGCGTCGCCATCGGTGTCGGTCCTAGTTTCAAGGACGGCGCCACGCCCCGAGCGCTCCCAGATCGACTCCAGCGCGCCGATCTTGAGGCGGTAGACCTCGTCTCGATCGATTTTCGGAGCCGAGTTGAGGCCCCGCCCTGCAGCCATCGCCTGCTCGATTCCCTCGGCCTCCGAGGCGCCGGGGACGTCTTCTATGCGGAGGTAGAGAGGGTTCTTGAAGCACCGGCTGCTCGGGAAATAGGGGCTCGCCTGCTGGTGGGGGCCGGGGTTCACGGCGTGCAGGGGGTTGAGCAGAGCGACCCCCGCCCCCTTCGAGGCCGACCAGTCCGCCACCCTGGCCAGGTCTCCCAGGTCTCCGATGCCCCAGCTCTTGGCCGAGCGAGCGGCGTAGAGCTGGAGGGCCCAACCCCACTCTCTGAGATCGGCCGGAAGGTGACAGCGGCCGGGACTGACGATCAGACGCTTAGCGCGGCCCGAGGCCTGCTCGATGAGTCGGTGATAGCCGCAGGGGAGGTCTGGAGGAAGCCGGTCTAGAACAGCGGTCTCGGTCCCCTCCTCCGTGACCAGCAGCGCCGGCCTCTCGATTTCCAGAGGTTCTCCCGATCTGATTACTGCGACCGCTTCCTCGGCGGGATCATCGGTCGAGAGAATCTCTGTGAGTGCCGCAAGGGTCTCCGGCGATGTCTTCTGCCACCGGCCGTGGCGGTTTCGATAGCCTTCCTGTATGCCCAACAACGAGCGGCGGCCAGGAGCCACGCGCTACTCGAGCACCAGAAGAGTGGCCGTGACCCCGATCCCGGCGACCGGCGTAAACACTTGAAGCAAGGACATGAGCGGTTCCGGCTCCCTGTGGAGCTCGGGAATCAGGTCGGTCCCGGCGATGTAGACGAACGCCTCTCCGTCCCTTGCATCCATGGCCGGGAGGCTACCCGCGCTCGGAGACTCGTGTAATGGCCGTTGTTCCAAACTCTGGTCGCTAGCCCATCTTGGAAGTTCTCAAGCGCGAGTAAACGCGCGCTACGCCCACCCTTCCAGTGGTCAGGCGTTACGAACGAATGACTCCCGGTAGGCGGAGGTCTCTATCTCGTGCGGCGCCACAGCTCCGCCACCACGGCCGCCAGGCCGAACGCCAGCGCCACCGACAGCCATGCGATCCAATAGTCGTCGGTGGCGTCTATCGAGTATCCGAGTACAACGGGGCTGGCGGCAAAGCCGCCGTAGAAGGCCGACTGGACGTACCCGGAAGCTCGCCCCGCATCTCGAGGTCCCACCTCCGACAGGACTGCAATCATGCCCACCGTGTTCCAGGTGATGGCGCTGACCCCGAACGTGATTGCAGCGATCCAGAGGAGCCAGGGGGCCGCGGGAGCGGCAAGCAGGACCATCGCAGAGCCGAGCACTGAGCCCACCGCCATCACCAGCAGGAACACCTCGATGTGGCCGAAGTGCTCGGTAACCCACCCGAGAGTGATGCGGGAGGCGATGCCGACGGCCCCCATCGTTGCGACCAAGAGGCCGGCGCCTCCCACCGACAGCCCTACCTCTTCCTGCGAGTAAAGGGGCAGATAGGCGCTGATGCCGGCGACGCCGGCACCCATCAACAAGGCATAGGCCGTCATCCACCACACCGCCGCTTCCATTGGCCCGCCATTCGCCGTGCTCGGCGCATCCTCGACTCTTTCATCCGCTGGGATGACGAGGACGATCGCAATGAAGACGAGGATCGAGACCAGCCCCAAAGAGGCCATGGCCCAGCGCCAACCGATCTGCTCGGCCATCCAGGGGAGGGCCAGTCCCACGCCGAAGCCGCCGACCTGGACGCCTGCTTGTTTGATTCCCATGGTCACTCCGCGCGCTCCCGGAGACATGTGGGCGGCGACGAGCTTGTTTGTGGTGGGGTTGCCGGAGGCCAGGGCCAAGCCTGCCAACGCAGCCCCGAGGAGGATCAGGAGAAAGCTTGACGCGGCGGCCATGGCCCAGACTCCTATGGTCGCTATCGCCATGGCCGCCAGGGCCACTCTGCGCCCTCCCCAATTATCGACGAATCGGCCCGCCGGAGGGGACCCAAGACCCCCGACGATGAAAAAGGCCGTCGTCAGAAGCCCTAGCTGCGAGCGGGTGATGTCGAACTCTTCGAGAAGGTAGCCGGCCAAGATCCCGAAGGAGAACTGAGAGAAGGTCGCCACTGCCATTATTCCCGAGAGGGTGCCCGCAAACCGGGACCGATCGGCGCGGCCCCCCAGAGTTTCCTCCACTAGCCGTCCGTCGGTCCATGTGACCAGGCCTTACGTGTGCGGACGCCGGTGCCGTAACATCCACTGACCGAAGACCCTAAGCAGGGGGGCACGCCATGAACATCGTCTTCAACCCCTCGGATCGCCCGACCTTGGGTGTGGAGATCGAAGTGCAGGTCGTGGACGCGGCCGGCGCGCTGGCCACGGACACAGCCGCGACCAAGATCCTCTCGGAGCTCGGCCCACAGGCTGGTTACAAGCATGAGTTTCTTGAGTGCACGGTAGAAGTAATAACCGACGTTTGCCAGACGGTTGGCCATGTGCGAAAGGAACTGCGGGACAAGCTCGACACTCTCATCGAAGCGGCCGACGGACTCGGCTATCGCATCATGTGCACCGGGACCCATCCCTTTTCCACATGGACCGACCAGACGGTGTCGCCGGATCCTCGCTACCACAAGCTGATCGACGATTGTCAGTGGACGGCCCGCCGCTTGCTTATTTTCGGTATCCACACTCACGTCGGACTCCGCTCGGGAGAGCAGGCGATTGCGGTCGGTAACAGCCTGGCCACGTTCATCCCGCACTTCTTGGCTCTGTCCTCTTCGAGTCCTTTCTGGTTGGGGCGCGACTCCGGACTTGCCTCTGTACGCTCGAAGGTCTTCGAGTCCCTGCCGACGGCGGGCCTGCCTTACTACATGGACAACTGGGGCCAGTTCCAAAGATTCATGCGCACGCTGATCGGAGCCGGAACTATCCGCACGATTCGGGAGGTGTGGTGGGATATTCGCCCCCATCCCAGCTTCGGTACTCTGGAGTTGCGTATATGTGACGGTATTCCGACCATGGACGAGCTGTGCGCAGTGGTGGCATTGTCGCAGAGCCTTGTCGTGTGGTTGGGGGATCGTTACGACAACGGACTGGAGTTGCCGGCGCATCGGGCCTGGACAATTCGAGACAACAAATGGCGAGCGGCGCGCTATGGCCTTGACGCGGAGATCATTCGCGATGAAGAAGGCAACGTCATGGCTCTGAGGCGCTCGATTGGGGACCTGGTCGAAAAGCTGAAGCCGACGGCGGAGAAGCTGGGCTGCCTGGAGGAGATCAAGTACATCAACGACATCCTCGAGCGAGGGACCTCGGCGACCCGGCAACGTGAGGTGTTCGCCGAGGCGCACGACATGTCGGCGGTTGTGGACTCACTCGTCGATGAAATGTGCACGGGATCTCCTCGCGCTCTTCCCGACGACGGTTTGTCGGGGGCTGTGGTCGGTCGCGGCGACCGTCTCCCCGGTGAGCCTGCGACCTAACAAAACCATTGTGGCGCCCACCGCAACCGCGGTGGCTCTCGGTCGACCGACTACCGCCGGCCACCGAAATGGGTGGTTGCCGGTAGACCGTCTACCGCTTTCCCCCCAGTGTTCGTGGAGCAGAAGGTGCTGGCCAACGCCCTCGGCGACGCCGGCGAAGGCCCCAAGCGCACGGAAGTGCCGCTACATCCTGGGATTGCTGCGCGCTAGAGGTTCGGCCCCAGGCCTCGCAGATCCCCCCGGCGTCGCGTTGCGCCGCTATCGTCGAGCCACTCGCACAGCGGAACGGCATACTTGCGAGAAGTGCCGAGCAGGTCTCGGATCTCCGCAACGGTGATGGGCCCGGACTCCTCGATGCGGGCCCGGACGCGGGCCTTGGCTTCTGTGGCTAGGGCACCAGTTAGATAGAAGTCGTCGATCTTCACCAGTTCACCGGCGGCGGTCAGAGCGCGCAAGAGTCCTGCGTCGGCAGGGAGATCCTTGGTCATAGGAGGGCTGAAACCGGATGCGTCGATGGTGGCGATGACCTCGTCTCGCGCTCGCTTCTCCTCGACAGAAAGCTCTACCGAAAAGCTGGACAAACTAACGGTTGGTCCCTCCGAGATGACATCTTCGAGGCGAACAATTAGGGCATCGAAGGTGCCGGCTTCGAGTCCCAGCGCGGCCCGCAGAGTTTCACGCGTCATACCTTTCTCCAGAGGCGATTCAGCGTGGTGGTGTTCAAGCTCTGCTCGCAGGGATTGGACAAGGTCCTGCAAGCGCCGCTCTGAAACAAGTGAATCTCCCAAGAGGACCACGCCAGATCCGGGAGTCGCGCTGCCGGCGCGCATCAGCGCTTCGGGTATCGAGACGATTCCCGCCGAGTCTACGAGAGCAGTTAGTGCCTCTGAGGGCTCGTCGGTTCTTAACCGCTGCAGGATCTCTAAACCACGCCGGTTACGCCTTCGCATCGTGGTGGCAAGCGGGTCGAGAATCTCTCCCCCTCCAAAGGTGAGCGCACGGCCCGCATCTCGCAGCACAAAACGATCGCCACGGGCCAGCGCAAGAGGATCTCTGAGGCGCAGCTCGGCCATGCCCCAGCTACCTGGGGCGATTTCGGAGTTCTCTAGAAGCTTGATTCTCACGGGGGTTTCGGCAGATCCCACGTGAAGCAGGTGGGCGCCCTTTTCTGTCAACAGGTACTCGATTCCGATGATGCGAGCAGGCAATACCTCGACATTTGCGTGCACGAGCCCGGTGGCCCGCCAGTGACCTTTCTTGACCACTGCGGCACCGCGTTCCGCTCCTTGTCGTTGCAACCCGGCGAGGTTTAGTGCCACACGGTTGCCGGGGGCGATTCGTTCAACCTTTCGCTTGTGAGTCTGAATGCCGCGAATGCGAGCCGTTCTGTTCTCCGGGACGATCTGCACTTGGTCACCAACGGTGAGCGTGCCTCCGGTAAGGGTGCCGGTGACGACCGTCCCGGCCCCCGCAATCGTGAAGACACGGTCCACAAAGAGCCTTGGCCTAGCCACATCCACACTGGCCGGCGCGGACGATAGGACTTCGTCCAAGGTTGTTTTCATCTTCTCGAGTCCTGCGCCGGTGTGGGCGGAACAACAAACTATTGGGGCCTTTTCCAAAGTGGTCCCTTCCAAGTGCTCCTGAACCTCTGCCACCGCCAGCTCGAGCAAGTCTTCATCGACCGCGTCGGCTTTGGTGACGGCGATGATGCCCGCCTCGATGCCGAGCACCTGGATGGCGGCGAGGTGTTCGGAGGACTGCGGCATCCATCCCTCATTGGCGGCGACCACGAACAGGCAAACCGATATGCCTCCCGCCCCGGCAAGCATGTTCTTGATGAAGCGTTCGTGTCCAGGCACATCGACGATTCCGACTTCCCGGCCCGACGGCAGCGTCAGCCATGCAAAACCGAGATCGATCGTGAGCCCCCGTCGCTTCTCCTCTTCGAAACGGTCGGGGTCGATACCGGTGAGGGCCTGCACCAATGAGGACTTGCCATGATCGACGTGCCCGGCGGTCCCGACTACGTGCATGGACTCGCCGCCTCACTCGCCGAGTGGTGGTGAGATGACCATATGGAACACCTGACCACCACTCGGCACCCTCCGGCTACGACAGCGCCGACGACACAAGGCTGCACAGGAGCTCATCGTCTTCGGGAAGAATCGTACGGAGGTCGAGGATGAGCCGGTCGTTTTCGATGTGGCCGATGACGGGGACGCGTGCCAGCCGAAGACGAGAGTGCATCCCGGCCGCGCTGGTCGTCTCGGCGGACAATGCCACTCCCCAAGAGGCCACCTCGGTACCTGGTAGCGTCCCGCCACCCGCTACCGCGTGGGTTTGCTGCACCTCGACCTTGCAATCGGCTAGGGATGGTTGTCCCTCCAATGCTTGCGCGAGCTTTCTCGCCCTAGCCTCCAGCTCGGCCTCAGCAGCTTCGGCCATTCTCCACAGCGGCAGCTCAGAGGAGCGTCCGTCGAGATAGCACTCGAGAGTCTTCTCCAGAGCCGCCAGCACCAACTTGTCCACACGCAGCGCTCGTATCAGCGGGTGCTCGGCGATCACAGCGACGAGGTCGGCACGCCCAGCGACGATTCCCGCTTGGGGACCGCCGAGGAGCTTGTCTCCTGAGAAGGTAACGATGTCCGCCCGCTCGGCGATCGCCCTGCGAACGGTGGGCTCGCGGCGCGTCCACGGCGCCTTGGCGGAGTCGTCGAGCAATCCTGAGCCTAGGTCGAAGAGAACCGGAAGCCGGCGTGCCCCGCCGAGTTTGGTAAGAGCGTTGAGTCCGACCGATTCGGTAAAGCCAAGCATCCGGTAATTGGAAGGGTGGACCTTGAGCAGCGCCGCGGTCTCCTGCGAAATGGCCCGTTCGTAGTCTTCGAGCCGGGTGCGGTTGGTGGTTCCCACCTCCACCAGGCGGGCCCCCGAGGTCTCGAGGATCTCGGGGATGCGAAACCCTCCCCCGATCTCGATGAGCTCGCCTCGACCCACGATGACTTCTCTGCCCGAGGCGAGTGCCGCCAGGCTCAGCAACACGGCCGCCGCGCAATTGTTGACCACAACTGCTGCTTCTGCACCCGTCAACAACTTCAGGGGGGTGGACGCGTGGCCGTAGCGATCGCCTCGGCGACCTTCGGAGAGGTCGTATTCGAGGTTCGAGTAGGCGCCGGCGATCTCCTTCACCGCATCCAGCTGGACGCGGCCCACCGGGACGCGTCCCAGATTTGTGTGGATGATGACCCCGGTGGCGTTGAGGACGCGCTGGAGTCCTTTCCTCTCGCCGAGTTCGAGCAAACCGCGGGCCGTCTTCAGTACCTGCTCGAATGTGGTGGACCCGCCTGCGTACACCTCGGCGCGTGCTTGCTCCACGGCGGCGGTAGCGGCGGCCACCGCCACCGGATGGGGGCCGTTGAGGCGTGAGGCGACGCGGTCGATGGAGGGAAGGGCTCTCAGCCTCGAGCCCGGATCGCCCTCGCTCACCGGCCCCTCAGGGGTTGTAGTCGAGAATGCGCCGACGCATCGCTTCGTGGATGGCGGACACGCGGTTGTTGACGTGGAGCTTGGCGTAGATGTTGGCCACGTGCGTGGTGACCGTTCGCTCGGAGATCTTCAAGCGGCTCGCGATCGTCTTGTTCGGCAACCCCTGGCTCATCAGGCGCAGGATCTCACGTTCTCGGGGCGTGAGCGGCTGGAAGACCTCGGTGATCTCGGACTTCTGATAGCCCTGGAACTCGTTCAGTACGCGGCTCGCCAGCGTCGAGTCGAGCTTGCCCTCCCCCTGAGCCATCGACTTGACCCTCTCCACCACCTCTTCGAGCTCGGCCGTCTTGAGCAGGTACCCGGAAGCGCCCGCTTTCAGGGCGTCGAAGACGAACTGCTGCTCATCATGGCCGGAGAGCACCAGGACCCCGATGTTCGGGAATGCGTCCTTGATCTCCCTGGTCGCCTCGATCCCGTCTTTGGTAGGCATGATTACGTCGATCACCACGACGTCGGGGAGCGATTGCTCGACCACCGCCAAGGCCTGGTTGCCGTCTGCGGCCTCGCCCACGACCACGATGTCGCTCTGGGATTCGAGCATGGCCTTCATACCCTGGCGCAGCAGGTCATGGTCGTCTACCAAAACGACCCGAACGGCTTCTCCGGAGGTCATCACCCGTGCATGATAGTCGTCGCGGCCGGCGCCGGGAGCGACATTGAGCGAGTTGAGACTGAGGCCGTTGAGGGCTAAAGTGGCGACGGTGGGGGCCGAGACAGCGAGGATGAGCCACAAACGCGCCGGCGTGTGCCTTGTCTCGATGTGTTTGCTAGTGCTGTTGAGCGTGGTGGCCGCCGCGTGGGAGCCCGCCTTCGCTTATCCCTTCCAGAGGATGCTGCGACGGGGCTCGCAGGGGGACGACGTAAAGGCACTCGAGGTGAGGGTCGCAGGATGGTACCCGCGCAAGGACCAGACGAGGATGGCCCTCAATCGGCGCTTCGGGCGGCGAACGACAAAAGCCGTCAAGGCCATGCAAGCTCGCTACGGGCTCGTCGTCGACGGCATCGCGGGACCGGCGACGTTCAAAGTCCTTGCCCGTTTGGAGGACGGGGATGGATCCACCGCTCACTTCAATTGGGGTGAGTTCAAGCAGAACTTCAATTCCTCCTGCGGGGCGCAGGCCAATGCTTACGCCGGGACTTTCGGAGGAGGCATGGTGGCCCCCCGGCGGGCCAAGCGAAACGCGCGGCGGCTCATGTGGCGTCTGGAGGCAGTGCGTGCCAAGGGGGGCCGGCGGCCGATCGGAATCAATTCCGGCTTTCGCAGCGTCAAATACAACTCTTGTATCGGAGGGGCTGGGCTGTCACAGCACATGTATGGGACCGCCGCAGACAACCGCATGGTGGCCGTCTCGAACCGCAAGCAACGGCAACTCGCCAAACGCTCGCAGCTGTCCGGTATCGGCTGCTATTCGTCTCTCTCTCATAATCATTTCGACGTGCGTCTCGACAACGCCGACCTGCCCGAGGCGCGGGCGTGGTGGTGGCCTCGAAGGGACTCGAAGGGCCGCGATCTGGACGCCAACGGGAGGCCCTGCTGGGGAGAGAAGAAAAAGGGCGCCAGGGTCGGTTCTGAAGCGCCGGCCGGTGGCTCGAGGGCCCTCGCTGCGCAGGCGCGGGCGGCCGGGAGCCTGATTCCCACAGAGCGTGAGATCGAGGCGTTCGAGGCGGCCGGGGAGGTCCCAGAGCTCGGCCCCGCCGACTGAATGAGGTGCCGTGCGCCTGAGGACCGCTGCCGCGGCTGCCGCGCTCTTGCTCGTGAGCGGCTGGGCGGGGGTCACTCTCCTGCCACTCTCGAGCCCCGATGAGGGCGGGGACCCCCGCCGACCTCCGGCGCGCCCGTTGTCGTTGCTCTATCTGCGAGGCGAGCGGCTCCATAGCCTGAACCTGCGTACCGGCGGAGACGAGATCGTGCGCACTCTGCCCCCCGCCGACGTCCACGCGGCCCCCGCCTCGGCCTGGCTTGCGCTCGTCACTGCGCCGGCAGGCGCCGATTTCGCAGCGGAACCCAACCTGAGCCTGCTAGAACCCAGTTCGGGCCTGCGCCATCGGCTCGGGCCGGGCTTTGCCCCCCTGTGGCGGCCTGATGGCGCCGCGCTCGCCTACCTGCGGCCCGTGGAGGACCGCCGCTGCGAGGCAGAGGCTTGTGCGGGGCGCGTCGAAGTCGTCACCGCGGGGGTCTCGGGGGAACGAGAGACCCTGCTCGGTCCCGGTCACTGGACTCTTTTGACCTGGTCCGGGGCGAGGCTCCTCGTGGCTGAGCGGGACGATCCCGATGTGGTGACGATTGCCGGGTCCGGATCTCAGCATCGTCTGCCGCTGGCAGCGGCCAAGGTATGGGGGGCCTCCCCGGATGGCCGTTGGGCGGTAATTGCAGGCCCCCGAGGAGCGGCCTTTGTCGCTCTCCGCCGGGGGGACGAACTGGGCCACCGCCGCGCCCTGGTGGCGGGCGGACGACTGGCAGAAGGGCAGTGGTCGCCACACTCTGATGTTCTTGCCGGAGTAGTGCTCCGAGGTATCAGGAAGGGCGTTCCCAGCTCGCGGATGGTTCTGTCCTCCCCGGATGGGCCGACCCGGGAGCTCCAGGGTTCGTCGGGGGCAGCGGGTGGCCCTTTGTGGTCGGGCGATGGGCGGGCACTAGCCTTCCCCCAGACGGTGGGAAAGGCCCAGGATCGCTTGCGAGCGCGGGTCTGCGTGCTAGAAAGCTCAACGTGCAAGTCTTGGCTGACCTGGACCGACGAGGTCAGGCTCCTGCGGCTGGAACGCGGGCGGCTATAACCATCGCGAGAACCTTCCTAGGCTTTCCATTGACTCTGCTACACCGATAGTAGATGCTGCCCGGGAGGCAACTTCGGCGCCCTAGCCGGCGTCTGACTAATCGGAGGATCCTCGACGGCGCAGACGACACCTATCCTCTGCCGCCCGGAAGCACCTCCCGGAATGATGTTTCTGCGAAGGTCGTTTACATAAGAGAGAAAACAGCCAATAGTAGGGCAAACAGCTAGTGCGATCGATCACAAGCGCACAAGGCGAGAAGGAGGAAGAGACCCACCCAGTGGTTGACTACGCTGATCAGCTCGACTGGCAAGAGCGGGCGGCCTGCCGGGAATACGACAACGAACTGTTCTTCGGTCCCGATCAGGGCGAATCGGAGATGGAGAGGCAGGCACGCGAGGCGCGAGCCAAGGTCGTGTGCCAAGGCTGCCCTGTACGGGAGCCGTGTCTGGAGTTCGCCATGGAGACGAACCAGAAGTACGGCATCTGGGGAGGGCACACGGACAAGGAGAGGGCTTCGCT
>JALZJN010000135.1 GCA_030859735.1 Actinomycetota bacterium | reverse complement strand
TTGGCGTGCCCGCGCTGCACCTCTAGAAAATCCCCGTCATCGACCACCCGGCCAATCACGTCGTGCATGTCATAGGGCTTGTTCGCGCTGTCGGGAATCAGGTCGAGCAGCGCCTCGTCGCGCCGGTCGGCCCGATCGGCGCTGGACCGCTCGGGCGGCTGATCCAGGTTATTGAGCGGAAGGAATCCCACCAGCTCGCGGATGGCCTGGATGCACTCGGGCTCGGAGTCGTGTACGAAGTGGGCCACCCCCGACACCCCTCCGTGGGTGTCGGCTCCGCCGAGCTCGTCGAAACTCACTTCCTCATGCGTTACCGTCTTCACCACGTTGGGTCCGGTCACGAACATGTAGCTGACGCCGCGGACCATGAAGATGAAGTCGGTGATTGCAGGGCTATAAACCGCCCCGCCGGCACAGGGCCCCAGCACCGCCGAGATCTGTGGGATCACCCCCGAGGCGATGGTATTGCGGAGGAAAATGTCGGCATATCCGCCCAGCGAGACGACGCCTTCCTGGATCCTGGCACCGCCCGAATCGTTCAACCCGATGACCGGAGCGCCATTCCGTTGGGCCAGATCCATGATCTTGCAAATCTTCTCGGCATGGGCCTCGGAGAGAGAGCCCCCAAAGACGGTAAAGTCCTGCGAGAAGACGTAGACCACGCGTCCGTCGATCCGGCCCCAGCCGGTCACGACGCCGTCGCCGGGAAACATCTGCTGCTCCAGTCCGAAATCGCTGGACCGGTGGGTTACAAACCGGTCCAGCTCCACGAAGCTGGCCTCATCGAGCAGGAGATCGAGCCGCTCGCGGGCAGTGAGCTTCCCCTTTTTGTGTTGTTGGGCGACGCGGTCAGGTCCCCCGCCCTGTTCGGCGAGTGCTTGGCGGTGGTGGAGGTCGTCGAGAAGTTTTCGGGGGTCGGGCATGGTGGCAGAAGATAGTGGGCAGCGGGTCAGCTGGGCAGCGGGGCGCTGACAGGCCGCAACACCGCGCTGTCATGGTGGAAGGACCTCGGGCAAGCTTGCACCCTGGAAGAATCGCACCGCTGTGCTCGGAACGAAACAACTTTCGCTACCAGTCAGGTCACTGACGCCAAACGTCGAGCCGTTGTCGCCGCCGAACGGCATATCGAGCTGGAGGCCGGTGCATGGCGTTGGCTGGGTTGGCCGCAACTGCAGGACCACACGGTCGAGCTCCTGGGAGCCGCTGAAGTACCCGTAGTCATCCCCGATGCTGGCCTGGTGATTCAAGCGCCAGCGCCCCCGCACCGAATCGCTGATGTCGTCGAACCAGAGAGCCAGCAGGGACACGTCGCCTATGGTCTCTGGGGTGCTCCGGGTTACGATTGCGGCGCACATCTCCTGGCCGATTCCGATCTGAGCCAACGGCAGGCGATAGGAAAGGGCGAGGGTAGGTAGCGTGAGGGCATCCCCCTCATCCAGCGCCAGGTCACGGCGCCAGAGCACGGTCTCCGACAGCAGGTCGCAGTCGTTCTGAGTCACTCGCACCCGCAGGCTATCGGCGGGCGGGTCGGTGAAAGGACCCAGTTCCGCCGCGTAGCCACCCGCGGCGTCGGTTTGGAGTGTGGTGCTGTCGTTGCCGCCCGGCGCGGAAGGCCATGCCTGAACGTCCACTTGAAGCGGCGGCGCCGGTGGCTGATTGGCCTCGAGGACCTGGCCTTCGACGCGAAGAAGCCGGCCCGACCCCGGTGAGGTGGAGTCGCAGCCGGCTACGAGACTGATGGCCATCAGGGCGCCCGTGCGCCGCTTCGAGCGATTGACCATGAACGCCTCTTCGGCTGCGCTGGCCTTACTCCGTCGCCGCGCTCTCTTCGAAGACCGGCTTCACCGGCGGAATTATCGGCTCGTCGGGATACCCGATTACCGCCAGCACGATCCGGTGATGGATGGGATCGACCTCGAGCACCTTCAGCTCGAGAACCTGGCCCTCCTTCACCGCGTCACCCGGGTTCTCGATGTCGGGCACGCCGAGCTGCGACATGGGGACGAAACCTTCGATGTCGTTGCCGAGATCGACGACTACTCCCTTGTCCATCAGCCGCACCGAGCGGCCACGAAGCTCCATACCGATAGGATAGGTCTCGCCGATCTTGAGCCAGGGATCCTCTTCCGCCTGCTTCAGGCCGAGGGAGATCCGCTTGTTCTCGGCGTCGATATTGAGGATGACCACGTCCACGGCGTCGCCCTTCTTCACCACCTCCGACGGATGTTGCACCCGCTTGGTCCACGACATATCGGAAATGTGAATCAGGCCGTCGATGCCGGGCTCGATCTCGACGAACGCGCCGAAGCTGGTGAGGTTCCGAACCTTGCCGTTGATGCGGGTGCCCACCGGATACTTGAGCGGC
>JALZJN010000085.1 GCA_030859735.1 Actinomycetota bacterium | reverse complement strand
GGCGAAGGCGACCAGCCGCTTCATCACGAACTTTCTGTCCTCGGGTATGTCGTAGGCGATGTTCATTCCGGATTGCAGCGCAACCATGCCGGAAGAAGCACTCCACAACGCCACCGCGATTCCAAAGATGGCGGCGACCAGGGATGCGCCCTCCGGAGCGTTCTGTGCATCGTTGAGGGCCGTCGTCAGGATGGCCCCCGCCTCTCCGGGGAGCGTCGATGAGATCGACGACGTGACTTCGTCGAGGAAGGCGTCGCTCACATCGATCAACCCGAGGATGCCCACCGCGGCGATCAAACCCGGGAAAATCGCCAGAAAGAAGTAGTAGGCCATTCCCGCGGCGACCAGCGTCACGCGATCGCCCTTGATTTCTTTGACGGTGCGCACGATCGTTTCGCGCCAATCGGGTGCAGGAAGCTCCAACGGCGAGTCGGGGCCCGGAGGGCCGCGCTTTTGCGATGGGATCGGGCCCTTCGGCAGATCGTCAACGGTGGGCTCCCGGTCGGCCCCGGGTCTCGAAGAGGCGTCCTCCTTTTTCGCAGTGGGATGTTCTGCGACCTCTCCGGCAGAGGTCGCCGGTCCTCTCGACCGCAGTGACGAGATAAGCGCCCTGGCGACGATGAGCCTTGCTACCAGCCTTCCGACGATGGTCATGACCCTCCGAACGGCGCTGCCCCCAGATACGGCAGCGATTCTAAGGGGCGATCCCCCGTCCGTCGGTTGCGTTCTGGGCCTCTTCAACCTTGATCCTGGCTTCGTCGGCCAGCCTTCGCGCCGCTTCGGCCTTCCTCCTCGCCCGGCGCGCCCGCTGCTCGGCGCCGGTCAGCTCTGCTCGAGCGCAGTCCGCCTCGGCTTCCGATCGGCGCGCTGCGTCCTCCAGTTGTACTGCGGACTGCTCGGCGGCGCCCGCCTCCTGATGCAGTGTCTGGAGTTCCTTGTCGATTTCGTCGGACGCCGCCCGCTCCTCGTCTGTCGACGGCAACAGACCGAAGGCGGAGTCGAGGCTTGGAGAACCGAGGTCACCCACCAGACGCCCCTGCAACAGCAGCTCCCGATCCTGCTCGCTGCCGCCTGCATAGAGAGCCTGCGACACCTTCTGCAATGTTGCTTGGGGCGACGTCGAACCGCTTTCTTCAAGGATGCCCCTTGCGGCAACCACGAGCTCGGCAACGAGTTGCCTCCTCGTCTCGGTCACCGACCGTACGTCCTCTGCACTACCGGCGGTGCCAATGCCGCCGTAGGTGGCAACAAGCCGCTCGACCGTTTCCCTGTGGCGACGCGATAGCTGATTCAGGGTCCACCCGACGACGCTGGGCTTGCGAAGCGACTTGATAGCACGCGCTTCGGTCTTGTCTCCCCGAGCGGCGACGTGGGCGGCGAGCCCATTGCGGGACGAGGTGAATTCGGCGAGTGGCAATCCGAACAGATCATCGACGCGGTCGACCATGGGTGACCCCACTCTACGATCCGCGGTGATCGCCTTCACCGCTGTTCAACCTTCAGCCGGCATTCGGGGTAGAGCTTTCAGTCCGAGGGAGGAGTCAGGAGACTTTCCAGGCGAGCCTCCTGACGCGCGCTCGTCATTCCCACCACCCTGATTCCGAGCAGTCCGGCCAAGGCGCTCAATCCGCTCGCGATGGTGGTGATCAACAAATTCGCCTTTGCTTGTTGAGCGTTTCCCGAGACGATCCCGAGGGACTGAATGACGGAGGAGTCAACCAAAGAGGCAAGTGGTTCCAAAGTCAGGAGCTTGCTTCCCACGAGCGCACACCACCACAGCAAGAAGATGCCGGGAACCGCCTTTCCCCTCCATAGCGCAGAATCATGAGGTGGACGGTTCGGATCGCTCGCTCTCCAGATGTCGTTGATGATCTGTTTGGGCCGCCATAGGTTCACGAAGGGGATCACCCAAGATGTCACAGCCGACACTCTCGAGAATCGCAAGCTGTCGATCCCCAGATGTGGAAGGTTTGAGTAGGCGCGGTAGAACCATACGACGAACATGGACGCAACTATCAAGAAGACTAGGACTTGAAGTCCGGTAATCCAACCCGGATCGAGTGCCGCCCGTGCCGCCGCACTTGGGCGCGCGCTGCGCGCGACCGAGATGAAGGCAACACCACTGATTACCCCAACCGAAGCATCGAGGACGGCGCTCCCGAGAAGCCACCTTTGTAACTGTTTGGATCTCGCGACGAGGGATTGGAACCCGATCAGGTAATGAGGGGGTGTGAACGGTGCCTCGGGACGGCGGGCGGAGTCCCGAGCTGATGAACGAGCAAGCCGCTTGAAGGCGAGGGCTTTGACCTTGTCGAAGACCGCGCGCCCGGCCGAGTCCGGCGGCGGCCTACGGGGTGCCGGCGGTCTCTCCCGCGCCGCCGGAGTTTTCGGCGCGCCGGTAGATGACGTGGCTGCTTCGCGCAATGCGGACCGTGTGGCAACGATGAGCTCTCTGCAGGTGGAGTAGCGATCTTCTTTGCTGCGCGCCAGGGCCTTGCTCACTACCGGATCAAGGCGGGAGGGCAGCATGGGGGCGGCGTCGGTGACCGAAGGGGGATCCTTGAAAAGGTGGGCGTACATGATTGCAGCGGCGCTGGGGCCTTCAAACGGCACCTTGCCGGTCAGGCACTCATAGAAGACGCACCCCAGACCGTAGACGTCGGTTCGGGCGTCGACCTGTGCGCCTTCGATCTGCTCGGGGGCGGCATATTCGACGGTGCCCAGAAAGGCGCCGGAGTCGGTCATCGATGCTTCGGACGAAGCCGGTTTGGTAAGCCCGAAATCGGTCAGGTAGACGTGATCGGTGTCCTGCTGCTCCTCCGGGGGCACCACGAGGACGTTGCCGGGCTTCACGTCCCGATGCACCAGCCCGCGTGCGTGGGCAGCATCGAGAGCCCTCGCCAGCTGGGCTACGACGGCGACCGAGCGCTCCAGCCCGAGTGCGCCTTCTCGCCGGAGCACGGTCTTCAGATCCGATCCTTCGACATAGCGCATGACGATGAAGAGCAGGCCGTCGTGCTCGCCGGCCCTGTAGATCGGGACGATGTGGGGATGGTCTATGGACGATGCGAGGCGCGATTCACGGATGAAGCGCTTGCGGAAGCCGTCGTTCTGAGCCAGCTCCGGCGGCAGGATCTTGAGCGCTACAGCCCGATCGAGCTGGATGTCCCTTGCCCGATAGACGACCCCCATTCCGCCCCGGCCGATCCGGCCCTCTATCCGGAACCCGGCGAGCTCCATCCCCAGGTTCGGATCCGAAGCATCCTGCCGCCCGTATTTTCCACCCCGTTGTTTGCCCATCACCGGTCACCTTAAGGGCCCCCGGCGGCTGGATGGGGCGCTGCGTGCTCCGAGCAGGTCGCCTCCACATCCGCTGCCATACTTACCATTCTGATAACAAGAGACGGCTTATCGCGGAGGGGGCAGTATGCCAGACATTGAGGTTCGTCAACAGGAAGACGAACGCCTCGAGATCTCGATCCGGGATCACCGATTCTCGATCGCTGCCCCCACGGAATCAGGCGATGGGGATGTGTCTCCCATGGAGCTGCTCGTGGCGAGCCTGGGCGCGTGCATGGAATTGAAGGCAGCCCACTTTCTGCGGAGAAGCGGCATAACGGGGGCGGTGACGGTGATCTGCGAGTTCTCGATGAGCGAAAGGTATCCGGATCACATCGAAAGCCTGCACTTCGTAGTGAAGGTACCCGAGGGGATCCCCACGGGACGCAGGGAGGCGGTCGTAAGAGTTGTCAGGACCTGCGCTGTTCACAATCCGTTACACCTGACCCATCACGCAAGTGTGAAGGTGCGCGATGACGAAGGCAGCGAGCATTCGGAAGACATGCGGGACAAACTGCTGGTGTCCAGTCACGACTGACCGCAGGGAGGGGCACGGTGTTCAAGACAATTTTGCTTGCGGTGGATGGTTCAGAGCATTCGGACAAGGCCGTTGATGCAGCTCGTGATTTGGCGAGGCAGTTTGTCAGCAACCCCCTGGTTCTTCACCAGGACAGGGCAATGGACCAAACGATCAGCCGGCCTCGGAGTGAGCCATCGGCCCCCGATGACCGGCGAGCGTTAGCGCCACGGCGATCAGGAGCAACGGCAGGACGATTCCGAAGGCGCCGGTGATCCCGGCGAGATCGGCGAGCGCCCCGAGCACGAAGGGGGCGACGAGGATTGCTCCGGCGGCTCCAAGCGCCAATCTGGCCGTGGCCGTTTCCAGCCGCCCGGGGGCAGACGACACAGCGACCGAGATGCCCAAGGGGTAGACGCATCCCACGCCCAATCCGGTGAGGGACAGCCCCAGCACGCTGCCCGCCGGCGCAGAGGCCAGCCACAGAAGCGGGAACCCGGTGAGGGCCAGGGATAGGCTCCCGGTCAGCAAAGTCCCACCCGGCAGGACGCGCGCCAGTCGGCTGCCCGCAATACGCCCTGCCAGCATGGCGACGAAGAAGGCGGTCAGCGTAGCTGCAGCCCCCGAACGTCCCATCCCCACCGCATTTTCGAGGAAGTCGGCGCCCCAGTACGCAATGCACCACTCCACCGAGACGCCCAGAACCAGTACTCCCCAGTAGATCCAGAAGCGCCCCGGCAACCCGGAAGAGGTCTCCCGCTGTGCCCACTCCTTCCGATGGGTTCCCTCCAGGGACTCGCGTCGAAAGTTCGCCGCTAACAGAACCAGCGCCACCATGGGCGGTACGAACGCCAAACGCCAGCCAAGCCCGAAGGCGGCAAAGAAGCCAACGGCGAGAGAAGCCAGGATTGCGCAGGCGCTGGCGGCGACGTTGGATTCGGTAATCGCTACGATGCTGCCCGCGCCATGGCGGTCGCTCAGAACCGCCTGTGTGGTGATCAGGAGAAGCGAGCCAAAGAAGCCCATCACAAATGCGCCCGAGATCGTCCCGGGCGCGGCGGAGGCAAGCGTCAACAGCAAGGTGCCCGCAGCCATGCCCGCTCCGCCGCCCCAGAGGGTCATGGTTCGGCCCCAATGTCCCTCGACCCGCTCCCCGATGAGGCCGACGACCACTCCGCCCATGGCAAATGCGCTGAAGTGGAGGCTCGCCACGGTGTAGCTGAGGCCCTGCTCTGCGCGTAGAAAGGGCATCAATGGTCCGAGGACCGTCTCCAGGTAGGCGAAGTAGCCGACCAACCCATAGGTTGCCCAGGTGACGCGGTAGCGAGTGAAGGTCTTCCGCTTTGCCGCCGCGTTTACTTCCACAGGTGGCGGGCAAAGCTGGTTACAACCATCAAGGATCGATCATCTCTGGACCTGCTCTTAAGATCGGATCTTGGATAACAGCCTCACGCTCCTTATTGATGCCTCCAGCCTTGTCTACAGGGCTTTCTTCTCTAATCCAGATACCATCCGCGCTCGGGACGGTACTCTCATGAACGCAGCCTATGGGTTCCTGCGCATGCTGAGTCGCCTAGTGACGGATTGGAATCCCGATTTCATCTGTTGTGCCACCGACGAAGATTGGAGACCCGAATGGCGTGTGCGGCTCATAGACACCTACAAGACGACCCGCGCGGAGCCCGGTAGCGCACAGGACCAAACCGAGCGCCAGCTTGCCGCCCAGATGCTTGTCCTGTATCGGGTATTGGCGCTTTGCGGCGTATCGGTCGCAGGGCACCCGGGGTATGAGGCCGAGGATGTCATCGGAACGCTGGCAGCCCGTGCCCCGGGCCGCGTTGCCATCGTTTCGGGCGACCGAGACCTGTTTCAGCTCGTGCGTGACCCGGCCATCTTCGTGTTGTATCCGAAGCGCGGAGTGAGTCTCGTGGACCGGGTGGATGAGGCCTACATCGAGACGCGCTTTGGGATTCCTGGGCGAGCGTACCGAGACTATGCCGTGCTGCGCGGCGACCCGTCTGACGGTTTACCCGGAGTGCGCGGCATCGGCGACAAGCTCGCCGGTTCCTTGATTGCCCGCTACGGGAGCATCGAAGCCGTGGTATCGGCGGCCGCGAACTCCCGTGAGAATGTCGCACTGGGAAAGGTGAACGGGTCGCTCGACTACATCGAAAGAGCCCTGGAGGTGGTAACCATCCCGACGGATCTCCCCCTGCCGGCGTTGGACCTCACGCGATCACGGGGACAACCTAGCGAGGCCATCCATGCCTTGGCCGGACGCAACGGCATCACCGATGCCGTGCTCGGCCTAACGACGGCGCTGATGTCGGACGGGGGGTCGTCACCGATGGCCCGGGGTAGTGGTTTGCGGAGCCCCTAACGTTGCTATCGCTTACATCTTGATTCATCACAATCTCATTGGATGGCTTGCACCCAGACTCTGTACAACCACCCAGCCGCCATTGGCAACCCCTGGGAAGTGGTCGCTCATCCATGCCCGCCTCATTATCAGTGCTGATGCACGCGAATGACTTCTGGGGGTTGCTCGGTGACGGAATAGGGTTAGTCGGGCCGACGATAGGTGGTTGCGACGGTCTCGGTGGAGGGGCTGCGGTTATGTGCGTGATCGTAGGCACGCACATAGTACGTATAGGTCTTCGTCGCGTAAACGTTGCGATCGGTGTACTCGATGCCCGATGCCCTTCCGATCATGTTCTCCGAACCGTCCGAGCGGACGCGCCACACCTCGTAGCCTGCGAGTCCACTATCGGTGTCCGTGGAAGCGCCCCAGTTCAAATAGACGCCCTCCGTTCGGTTCGAGGTATTCAGGTTCGCCGGTGTCGTCGGACTGCTGCGGTCTCCCCCGAGGAGGGCCCAACGGAAGCGGTGGTCGGAATAGAATCGAGATGGGTCGTTTTTGACAAGGGCAGGGTCGTAGCTGGCGTCCACACCTGCCCCGTGGACCCCAGCACGGGCGAAGATGAAGTCCACGCCCTTGGACAACTGTCCCCCAACCGTTTCGACCGAGTCCCGGAAATCATAAGGAGAAGAGGTGAGGCTATTCCAGAACGCACTCGGCTTGCCGTTGATGTAGCTGCTCGTGTTGAAGTCCCCCGCCATGATCTCAAGACGCGTGCCGGCCAGATTGGAGCTCTTGTCGAGCAGCGCCTTCGCAATGAGCTCGGACTTCTGTTTCACGCCGGACTCAGGAATGTGAAGGCTGACCATGGGAAGGGTGAGCTCGCTGCCTATGCGCCGAGCGGCGACGAACGCGTGCTTGCGGTACTCAGGCTTGTCCCACCCGCTTTCCTTGCGGGTCGTGATGTAGCCGCTGGACCCCACCTTCGACATGGTTGCGCTGTTGATCAGGATGGCGCTGTCCTGTGTGATGATCTTCCCGTTGACCTGACGAAAGATGTCCCTTGCGCCGCCTGCGGCGATCAGGTACTTGTTACCGGTCTTGTTCGTGAGCAGCCGAGCGGCGTACGCGGCACTCTTGTGACGCACCTCCTGAAGCAAGAGGACATCCGGACGATAGGGAAGCTGGCTCAACAGCCGCCTGACGAAGACCCTTACTTCCACCATGTTCTCGAGGTCCCGGTCGCCGAAACCCTCCAGCAGGTTGTTGTCGACGATTAGGACCTGACCGGGCGGCGATTGCAGCGGCGCGGCCAGGGCCGGCGTCGTCCCTCCCAACAGCCCCGCGGAGATCGCCGTCAGCGTCACCACGAGAGCCGTCCTTATGATTTTGTTTGTCGTCACCATTCACTCCCCACACCGACGGGCTTTGCGGCCGGGGCTCCCCCTCGGAGCCCCGCACCTGCGGCTTCCCTCCTATCGACAGGAACTGGGAAGAACTTGAAGGAAATGGAAGAGCGAACAAGGGATGATGAAGAATCAGACGGCTAGCCCGCGCTCGGAAACACCTTCGTTCTAGGTCTGCTTGGAGAGCGCTTCGCAGAAAAGATGTGTTGGCTCAATCTCGCTCACCGTGATGGCGACTCTCGCGGCAGCCGGATCCTGCATGAGCTCGCAGATTTCAACAGCTACACGGACGCACTGCACGCAGTGGCGTATGGAGGGGTCACGGGAAAGCCGGTGCAGCAGACAATGGAGTTGCAGGTCGTGAAAGTTGCCCTTGCGGTCTACTCAGCCGTCAGCTTCGCGTCGATCGCGGGAAGGCTTTCTGCGTATTTGTTGCGGTGAGACAGAGGCGACGCTCAAATGAATCCCAGGTTCGCTGACATGGGCCGTGGCGCTTCTAAGCACTGTGACAAGCAACGAAAACGACCTGACCTCCTTGGCCGTTTGTATAGGCTTAGGTTGCGACAGATGTGTCGTATAGAGACAGACACACCAACAAACAGCTAGTGGTTCTTGTGAGCGTCCCTTACGCGGGAGATCTTGATCCTTAGGATTGCGTTATTGGCCACCTCCAGAGCCTCGAGTCTATAGCCTTCGCTCTCCACCGCCTCGCTGGCTTTCGGCACTCTCCCCAGCCGCTCGAGCATCACACCGGCGAGCGTCGTGTATTCGCCGCGCGGAAGCTCGACACCGATGTCCTCGAGGTCGTGCACGGGGAACCTTCCCGGTGCCACCAGCGATCCGTCCTCGAGGTGTTCCACCCCGGACACGTCCTGGTCGAATTCGTCGTAAATCTCGCCCACTAGTTCCTCGAGCAGATCCTCGATTGTCACCAGCCCTTCCACGCCGCCGTGTTCATCGATCACCATCGTCATCTGCTGTCGGTTGCGTTGCATCTCGCGCAGGGCATTCATCACCGGAAGGGCCTCGGGCAGCGAGTAAGCCTCGCGTGTGTGGTCGAGCAACTTGCCGGCAGCACCGACGAGATCGCGCAGATGGATGATGCCGACGACATCGTCGATATTGCGACCGATCACCGGAGCGCGCGAGTGGCCGCTGCCGAGCAGTGTCCGTAGCGCCTTGTCGATCTCGGTATCGGCCGGGAGTGAAAAGATCTCCGGCCGCGGCACCGCAACCTCGCGCAGGCGCCGCTCCTTGATCTCGAATGCACCCGAGAGAATTTCTCGTTGCAAATGGCTGAAGGCGGTCCCGGTCGTGACCATGTCGCGCAACTCCTCCTCGCCGATCTCCTCGCGCCGGGCCGATGGGTTCCCCCCCAGCAGTCGAACCGTGAAATCTGTCGACTTCCCGAGGAGCCACACCACGGGTTTGGTGATCTTCGCGAGCAACACGAGCGTAGGCGAGGCGAACGCGCCCCAGCCCTCGGCTCTCTGGAGGGCTAGACGCTTTGGCGCGAGCTCACCGAAAACCAGTGTCACGTAGGTCAGGGCGAGGGTAACCAGGACGATTGCAACCGGTCGCACGTAGATACCGAAGACCGGCTCGAGCGGCCCGATCAGGGGTTGGGCCAGCGCCACTGCGGCGGTGGCCGACGCCAGGAATCCGCCCAGGGTGATGCCGATCTGAATGGTCGAAAGGAACTGATTAGGATCGCGCGCCAGACGGGCAAGGGTCTGTTGCCGTTTGGATCCCTCGGCGAGGCGACGAATCTGACCTTCGCGTAGAGACACGAGAGCTATCTCGCTGCCCGCGAACAGGGCGTTGAAGATGATCAGCACGAGAACCAGGGCAACTTGCAACCAGATGTCGTTCATCTAACCTCCGCGTCCGGTGGGTGCCGCATGCATATATATTCCGGCCACCGTACTTGGCTATTCATAATCATGCGAGAGGGACTTGTGATCCATACGGGACCGAGGATAAGGGTGCGGGAAACATGATTACGGCTGGACCTGCGTTGCTCGTCCTTGGTCGCTCGGAGTCCCGAACCGTTTCTCTGCTCACGCCCTGCACGAGGGTTTGCGGCCGTTTCGCAGCAAGCTCTGAGCTAAACTGGTAGGTGCAAACCACGCAGTTCGTCCCAAAAATCCGGCACATATCGGTGAGGCCCCTTGCTCCGGGCAGGCCCTAGCGAAAATGCAGCACGAGAACCCGGTATCGTGGAACTGACTGTCAACGATGGAGGGAGAACCAAGATGATCGGATTTGTCATCGCCGGCCTCGTCATCGGGGCCTTGGCTCGGCTCATCAAACCGGGTCGCCAGAATCTCAGTGTCCCCGTTACCCTGATCGTCGGGCTCATCGGTTCGGTCATAGGAGGGGTGATAGCGAACCTCCTCGGCACGGGCGACATCTTCGAGCTCAACGTAGTGGGCTTCGTAGTGGCCGTCGTTGCCTCCATTGTGCTACTAGGCATCGCGGAGAGTGTCGCGGGATCACGAGCGCCCTCCCGCTAGGTCCGATCGCACGAGTCATTTCTGCTCGATACAGGGCAAAGTCAGACAGGTTGGTACGTAGCTCTCCGACTCGCGAGACTTCCACGGCTGTGAGAAGTGCGTACAGTAGCCAATGAGCGTGACGGCTGTTAGGGCTGTAAGCGGTGACAAAGCGAAATGGAGGGCACTCGATGACACTCGATGTTCTGGGCGATCTCAACTGGCTCACCGTACTCGTCGCAGCGATCGCCTTCTTCGCTCTCGACGCAGTCTGGTACGCGCAACCCGTGTTCGGTAAGGCTTGGACGCGGGCGAGCAATTTCCAGTTGCCGGAGGGCGACACGCTTGGGGGCCTCGTTCTACATCGAGCCCATTGGGCCACCTCTTTTGGATCCGATCCCGCTCGACGCCGGGTTTCGTTCACGACCTTGGTATCTCGCTCACCTCGCCGACTGCGGCCCAAGGCCTTCCCGGATGTCTTTGTCGTGATGAACGACCTACGCGGAAATGGCCCCCGAACCGAGAATCAAGGCCGCCAACTCGGTTCGCGAGCGGACTCCGAGTTTGGCGTAGATGTGCCCGAGGTGAACCTCGATGGTTTTAGGTGACAAGAAGAGCTGGGCGGCGGCCTCCTTGTTCGTGGCCCCCTGCCCCACTATTTGCGCGACTCGAACCTCTTGAGCCGTCAGTGTCCGTGCCGCAGGTGTCGTTCGGCGGCGTGTTGCCGCGCCGAGGGCCCGCAGTTCATCGCGCGCCTTGTCCGCCCATGGGAGCGCACCAAGTCGTTCGAAGACCTCGCTCGCGGACGCAAGAGCCCTCTGGGCGAGCCTCTTCTTTCCCTTCCGGCGGAGGCGCTCTCCGAAGCACAACTCGGTGCGAGCGCGTTCGAATGTGGAAGGATGTTGAGCGTGCAAGTCGAGCGCACGCGAGAAGTGCTCTTCACAGGAAGCCTCATCGATGAGACCACGACACCGGGCAGAAGTCGCCTTCGCCCATACCGTTTCCGTCGCTTCGGCTTGTTTCTCGAATGGCTCCAGCAAGTGTTGGGCGTCCGAGAGCCGGCCCAGGCGAATGTAGGCCTCGATGAGATCAGGCGGCCATTGGCTTATTCCAGGCTCGGAAGGCCCGCCGTTCTCTACGAAATGAGCGACCGGCTCAAGTGCGTGCACGGCAGCCTCAAGCCGTCCCATGCTGAGCTCCAAGAAGCCTAGAGCGGCACCGTAGTGAAGACGAAGAACCGCAGCTCCGAATTGTTTTTCGATCTGCGCGGATTGAGCGATGTGGATTCGGCAGTCTTGTTCGCGACCCAAAGCGGCTTCCACACGGCCCAGGCACACCACGTTGTAACCAGCCTGGTTTTCCTGTCCTGTGTCGTGGGCGAGCACGACGCCTTCAGAGGCGTTGGCGTACGCCGCCGTCCACTTGTCGGTGCGGAGCTCGATCTGTGACAGGATGGCGAGCCCCAGCGGAAGAAGCGTTGGTGAGGGACCCTCTCGCGCTCTAGTGATGACGCGGGTGACCAGGTTCGCTGCTCGCTCATATTGCTCGAGCCACATGAGCGCCTCGCCCAAGGCAACAGACAGTGGTCCTACGCTCAAGGGACTACCGTCATTGAGGAACCTCTCCTCATGCTTAAGGAGGGTCTTGGCCCCCTGGTGATCGGAAGAGGCGGTCAGAGCCTCGACCAGCATCAGACTCGCAATGTGTTTTGTGGGCCCACCGATGCGAGTTGCGAGTCCGTACGCGCGTCTTGCAGATGCGAGGGTGGAACCCAGATCGCCCGTCATCATTGTCGGACCGACGGCCTCCACGGCAAGGAGCGCCGCCCGTTGCGGATCGATAGCCTCGACGCGCGCCGCCTCCGCCGTGAGCAAATCGCGCGCCAGCATGACAGGACCGCTCCAGGTGTGCACTTGTCCTCTCACATGCTGGATATCCGCATGGACGAGCGGGTCTTCAGTCAAATTGGTTGCTTCGTCGAGCGCTTTCACAGCCCGTTCGGGGCTGCCCGCAAGCTGCCATTCACGGGCGGCCTCCAGTAACCGTGTAGCTCGCCTGTCAGAAAGGGGACTGAGACCCGCCGCCTTCTCGAAGGTTGCCGCAGCTGCACCATGAGCTGATCGATGACGAGCGCTTAGTGCCGCCTCTTCCAGAACCGAACCAACTTGCTCATCGGGGAGCAACGTTGCCGCGGCAAGATGCCAGGCCCGCCGCTCCAGGTCCCAGGGATCGGTGCATGCTTCCGCAAGCAACCGGTGGGCGAGGCGATGTTCCTCAGGCGTGGCTCCGTGATAGACGGCCGAGCGCACCAAGGGATGTCTGAATCGAACATGCGAGCCTTGGATGAGGACGACGCCTGCCGCTTCCGCTTCCGTCAGGGCTCCAGAAGGGATCCCCGCAGCAGCCAAGGCCCGGCTGATGAAGCCGCCCTCTGCTCGTTCACTTGCGGCAAGGATCAATACCGCCCGGCGGGACTCTGGGGAAAGGTGGTTGACGAGACGCGAGAACGCGTCTTCCAAGTGAGCACCGATCGGAAGGGGGTCGTGGAGGCCTTCGGCCCCCCGCAGCTGATCGGAGCTTAGCGAAGTCGAGCACTCAATGAGAGCGAGAGGATTCCCCCTCGTAGCCAGGAATAAGGATTCAGCCACCGTGGGCGAGATCTCGTGCCTCGTATGACGGGCAAGGAGTTGTGTCGAAGAGGGGCCATCGAGCCCGGTCACCGGCAGCTCAGAGACGTCTCCATTGTTGAGTGGACTCTCCTGCCATGGCCGCATCGTCAGCACCATAGCCACGCCCTCGGAACGCAGGCGTCGGGCGACGAAGAGGAGCGCTTGCTGAGACGGAGTGTCGAGCCAGTGCGCATCATCGACACCCACGAGGACAGGCTTCTTTTCGGCGGCCAGAGCAAACATTCCCAGAGTTGCCGCATAGATGGCGAACGGGTCCCCCGGGCGCGGAGGACCGAGTTGAAGAGCGCCGGAGAGGGCGTCCGATTGGGGTCCGGGCAAGAAAGGGATCAGGGTAAGGAACGGCCGGAGGAGATCGGACAACCCCGCGAAGGCGATCTCGGATTCAGATTCGATCGCCCGGGTAGCGGTGACAACCATGCCCCCGGCTCGTTCGAGTGCATACTCGAACAGCGCCGTCTTGCCGACACCCGGTTCACCTCGGATCATGACCGCGCTGCTCAGACCCCGCTTCGCATCGGCCAACGATCGGTCGAGGCGGGCACATTCCACGTCTCTCCCTATCAGCAACGCAGTCCACCTCGCTCTTGCCGACTCGTCGCTTGACGCTCCATTGCCCGACCAGGTATTAAGCGCACGCCCTAAGCGCCACTTTGCTCTGGTGAGCGTCCCAGCCGATCCTTCCAAAGATAGGGGATTTCCCTGATTGGTTCCAATGCCGCCCGACTCTAGTGTTCGCGGGAGGCAGGTTCAGGGCGAAGCAAAGGTGTCCGGCGAGCCTTCGGAGCCGCCGGGTCTGGCAAGGAGGTCGGATGAGGGCCATGGACAGACGGAGCTTCATTAAGACCGGAGCGGCTCTTGCCGGAGGTTTCGCGATGTCTGGCGCCCTGCAGGCACTGGCTGCGAATGTCGCCGCAGGAGCCCCTTTCGATAGCCCTGGGTACGGAGAGCTGGTCCCCATGGGAGACCTTGCTCTGCCCCACGGATTCGAGTACGCCGTCATCTCGCGCCAAGGCCAGCCGATGTCGGACGGTCATCTGACACCGAGCACCTTCGATGGTATGGCGGCGTTCCCCGGAGCCGACGGCACGACCATCCTTCTCCGGAACCACGAGAACAGGAGCCGCAATGGGAGGTTATTCCCGGGTGAAATCCCGGTGGTGGTACCCAACGAGAAGCGCTACAACAAGACCGAGACGCTCGCCGATCCTGCAACAGGCCAGCAAATCAGTGTTTTTTCCGGTGGTGTCACCAGGATGGCCGTCTTCGAGCATGAAGTGCTCGACAGCCGTGGAGTGCTGGGCGGAACGATCTTCAACTGCGCCGGCGGCAGGACGCCGTGGGGCACCTGGTTAACGTGTGAGGAACAGTTCCATACCTATACGGCCCCGGACGGGACCGTCACCAAACATGGCTACAGCTTCGAAGTCGATGCCGGCGCGGCCGGCCCTGTCGACGCCAAGCCTATCCGGCGCGCCGGACGCTTCGAGCACGAGGCCGTCGCATGGCAGAACGGTTATGTCTACGAGACCGAAGACAACAATCAACTCAACGCGTTCTATCGCTACGATCCCGGCACGGCGATCGCGCACACCGGTCAGCTGGCCGACAGCGACGGCACACTTGCGGCTCTTCGCTTCGTTGACTTCCCCAACGCCAACACGGCGGTTGGTTGGCCCGTTGGGGAATCTCGGAGAGTGGATTGGGTAACCGTCGACAACCCCGAGCCTGCCACCAACGGGCAAGCAAGCACCACACCGCTGTCGGACCGCGGCACACGCTTCCAGGCGTGGGCGAAGGGCGCCGCCCGGTTCCGGCGCACTGAGGGATGCTGGGAGGCCGGCGGCGAAATCTACTTCGACTGCACCTCAGGAGGGCGGCCGGTTGACGGCTCGACCTCCGGCAACGGCCTTGGCCAGATTTGGCTGCTCGACCCTGACGCGTCCACGCTGACACTCGTCTTCGAGGTGCCGCAGGTTCCTCCGGGAGAGAGCCCGGTCCTCGAGCACCCGGACAACCTCGCCATGGGGCCAGTCGGCGATCTCTATCTATGTGAGGACCGGGGGTCGGCGACATACCCATATATCCGGGGACTCACGCCGGACGGACGCATCTTCGACTTCGCCCAAGCGCAAACGAGCAAGTCGGAGTTCTGCGGCGCCTGCTTCGACTCGAAAGGGCTGACGCTCTACGTCAACCAGCAAGGAGATCTCGACGAACCGTCCCCCGGGGTCACCTACGCGATCTGGGGGCCGTGGAAACGCCGGGGCGACCCGAATTCGGCCCAGAGCTCCATCTAGACAGGGCAGGACAAACCAGACGGGTCGGGGCTAGTAAGGAGGAGATAGGATGAGCAAGAGGGGGAGGGGGTTCTTGCGAGTCTGGCGGTGATTGTATTGGCGTTGGGATGGGTGTCCGCATTAGCTGCCAATGCTTGGGCGAGGACGTGCAGGTGCTCCTTGACTATTGAGGGCGACGCTGGGTCGAGTTGGGCAAGCGCGGGAGCCGGGCACTGATCCACGAGGATACAAGATGAACGCCAACGGCAACAGGCCGCGTCGGCCTGACGAACAATTTCGACGATAACGTGCACCCCACCTTGTTGCCCGACGGGAAGAAGAGCGCGCTTGAGGCCCACTCTTGAAGCGGCTGGCAAACCTACAAGATAAGCAGAGGGGAAGCTAAATGGGCAAGGTGATTGGCTGTCTGGCTGTCGCCATGGTGCTCGGAAATGGACTAGTTCCCCTCGCGGCTGGTGCTGAGGCCCCAAAGTGTTTCGGGCGTGCCGCTACGATCGTTGGAACCCCCAAGGGTGAGTCACTCGAAGGCACAACAGGAACAGACGTGATCGTGGCCCTTGGCGGAGACGATCATATCCATCCCAAATCGGGTCGGGATTTCGTTTGTGCCGGCGACGGCCACGATTGGATAGTTCCCCGTCCTGGTGGGGGTGACAAGCTCCGCGGATCTGCGGGCTTCGATCATATCGAGACCTATTCAGGCGACGACATGATCTTTGGTGGCCCAGGCGATGACGAGTTGGGGGCGGAGGGTCAGGGAAGGGGAGACGACGTGATCTATGGCGGCGTAGGCCACGACCAGCTTTTCGAACTCGACGGCGATGACCGACTCATCGGTGGACCCGGTAACGACTACCAGATCTACGGGGGCAGCGGGTCAGACCTGCTCCGAGGTGGTCGGGGGGAAGATGATTTGGAGGGCGGTGAGGGCAGGGACGTGCTGCACGGTGGAAGTGACGCCGACAGCGCAGGCTTTGGGCAGAGCCGGCATTCCATAAGGGCCAGCTTGATAAGCAACAAAGCCATTGGGGAGGGGCTCGACACCCTGCACAGCATCGAAGGCCTGTTTGGCTCCAAATATGATGATCACCTGGTGGGCGATGCCGGCAGTAACGAGCTGTCCGGCGGAAATGGGTATTCATCACGTTGTAACTGCAATCTGAGCGGAAGCGATGTGATTGTGGGTAAGGATGGCAACGATGTCATCGACGGAACCTCGGACTTGTCAAAGGAGGACGGGCGGGACAGGCTATTGGGGGGCCGAGGCAACGATCTCATCTCAGGAGGCCCCAACAACGACACCATGAGCGGTGGGCCCGGTACCGATACGTTTTCGACCCAGAGATGCATCTTCTGTCGTCAATATCGTTACGGCCTATCGCCCGTGATCGTGGATCTGAAGCGGGGTACGTCCCTTGGCGTAGGGCGAGATCACCTGCGCGCCTTTGAGAACGTCCGGGGGAGCCGTGAGGATGACCGTCTCCTCGGAGATGGTGGCCGCAACGACCTTCTTGCGGGTCCTGGGGATGACACGATGCGAGGTCGAGGTGACAGTGACTTTCTAGACGGTGGCCGCGGGCGGGATGCCGCACATGGCGGATCAGGAATAGACAGTTGCCGGAAGGTCGAAAACAAGAAGAGCTGTTAAGCGAAGGTAGCTCGCCCGCCGGAGGCCTATTGCTTGGTGTCACCAAAGTGATGGAGTGGTCCGCGATGCCATGCTTCGTAATGACGGAGCCGGACTCGATCCGAGGGACCAATGGCAGGTGGGACGAGTGCGAGTCGAAGGTCAGCGGCGTCAAGGGGCGAGTATCAAAGCGTTTCGGAGGTTCCCCTCTGCACTGCTCCACCGCCTTCTTGTTCCGGCCAACTGCTGCAAGGCCCGGTTGATGGAAGTGACCGTCCTATGACCTGGGGCAGATCCCAGTCGGGCTGTGGGCCCTGCACGGTGTTATCTATGACGCGAACCCTATGGGAGCCCGATTCAGCGCGGGAACCAAACGCAACGCCTCAAACACCACCAGCGCGCCCGCGAAATGAGTTCTTTTCCAAGTTACGAAGTCCTCGTGTTTGAACCGCCGACCACCGCTTACATTGCTGGAATCGAATCTTTCTTGCTTGCGGCGGTGTTGCTAACACTGGGGTTCTTGCTAGTCGACGCCGTGTCCAAAGGATATGACGTGGATTGCATAACGCGGTGGGGACTCGCACTGCCCGGATTCCTTGCATATGCCCTGGTCCTCATGGTTGCGCATATCGCCTCTAGAGGGGCAGTACTTTCAAACCTCTGGTTGGTTCGTTGCCTCACCCTCTCAGTTCTGACTCTTCTCGTCATTCGAAAAGTCAGAGCCCGGCGATCTGGAGAGCGGCGCGGACAGACTACAAGGGCTGCGGCTCTACTTATTGCTCTCACGGTTCTGAGCGTCGCCCTCTGGTGCATCCCCGTCTTCCAACTCCTCCCCATCGATGTCGCTGGAGATAACAATCAACACATGGGCTGGGCGGCTCAGCTTATGAATGGGGAGCCCACTCCTTCTGTGGGGCTCACAGGTACCGTGCCCAACTCTTACCCTTGGCTTTATCATGCTGCGACCGCGGTCATCGCCGATTCGATACCGGGAGGAAGGACCTACCACACACAGGGAACATGGCAACTGCTCCAGGTAGTGGGCATGGTGCTCGCACTCTTTGCGCTTGGGCGACAGCTCACCGGCCACTTGACTACTGGTTTCGCAGCTGCGCTGTTTGGGGCAATGACGGGCGGCTTTGGTTTCTTCCTCGTCGACAAGGTCGACCTCGTTCTCCGTCCCAGACGCGAAGGTGGAACCGAGGCTCTCAGATACTTGGGCGACCTGCTGAATGCACGGTCTTACAACATTGCTTTTCACAATCTCGCTCCAGCCTTTCCGCGTGATGTGAACTACTCGCTCCTGTGCGCCTTTCTGCTTACTCTGGTTCTCGGACTGTCACGCCGCAATATGCCCATCCTCATCGGGAGCGGGGTCATCCTGGGCATGATGGGACTGGTGGGCGCCGAGAGCTTCTTCGTCGCCCTGGGGATCGCAATTGTGGCGATACTTGTCAGAGGTGGTGTGCCTAGGCTGAGAACCGCTATGGCGATTCTTGTACCGGCCCTCCTTCTCTACTCCCTCTGGCTTGCGCCGGCGCTGGCAAGCTTCCTCCGGCTGGGGGGCTATAAGAATACGGCCTATGCCTTGGTGGAATTGCCGCCGCTCGCTATTCTCTTTTCCTGGGGAGTTGTGACGCCGCTCGCCGTTATAGGTGTTTTGCTGTGGGTTACTAAAATGAGGTCGCATACGGGGGCCACCGTACTGGGCGCGTGCGCCGCCTCCTCAGCAGCAGCCACATTCGGGGCTCCAATCATTTCGGGGATGGTCGGTCCAGGGTTTGCGACGCTTGGGTTTCAGCACCGTTACTGGCCGCTCTTGTATCTCGCCTGTGGTCTGTACGCAGCAATTGCTTTTACCTTCGTTTTTGAGTCACTATTGGCAAAGCGCCCAGGACTGGCCACCGGTCTGGTACTCGGTGTCATCGGCTTGGCAATTCCGTCACCACTTATCGGCACGCTCTCCCTTCCGCACACGTTGGGGAGCACCGGCCCGCTCCGACCACTGCTGGAAGAGTCGCTCAGGGGCGAGGGCAATACCCTCCTGAATCAGCTCGCCCTTGATCTACCGTCGCGGCGATGTACCGTTGCCGCCCCTATCGACCTCACGGTTCGCACCTTCTCTTACACCGGGTTCAGACATGTCATGTATTCGAGAACCCGCAGAATCAATGCCTTCGTTCGTTACAGGGACATCTATCAGCATATCGTACCCAAGGAAGAACGCATCAAAGACAGCACTCTGTTAACGAATGGAATGACAGACGCTAGGACTTGGAACGCGTTAGTGGCCAGGTACCATGTGAACTCAGTGATCGTCGAAGAGGGGCGAGCCGATTCGGAGGTGTACACACAGCTTCCAAAGAGAGGTCCCACTGAGCCTGTTGAGGGCGTGCGTTACTACATCATGCTGACTGATGTATGTGCGCGGTGACACTTCGTTGCGCTTTGCCATGTGATGCAAGTGCAAGGAACCCGGCCTCCGCCCGACCATCCGGCATGGTCCGCGACTTGATACCGAGCCAACGGAAACTGTCGCGCTCAGTCCTGGGGGGTGGGAAAGACCTCCTGGATTCCCGAGGTGGCCTCGTTGCGAATCGGCTGTATCCGGACGACTCTTCTCGTTGCCGCGGGCGCCCGTGAAGTGAAAGAGAGCTAGCCCTGCGCGTAGTGAGCGGCTCCTTGGAACTCCACAAACACAACCGGATCG
>JALZJN010000061.1 GCA_030859735.1 Actinomycetota bacterium | reverse complement strand
GACGGAGGATGCCTGTCGATCAGAACACCGCGGACTACTTCGCCGTTGCCGACTCTGAAGAGCTCACTTACTCCGAGAAGCTAACTGCCTATCGTGAGCTCGCAGACTCTCATTTTCAAGCGGATCTCTATGAGGAGTTCTGCTCGGATCAGCTCGCTCACGTCGACGAAGCCATGGTGAAGTACATCGAAAGCGACGCGTTCGACCGGTTGCTGGTCGACACTGTGAAGGCGGCATTCCCTCCCACGGAGCACGACGCGTTCGTCGCACATTACAGGGGTATGTTGGCAGCGTGGGCAAAGGATCAGCGCGCTGCGGCTTGAACGCGAGGCCCGAGTCGGGCGCGCGCGGTGGCAACCTTCGGCGGACCCGCAGTTCCGCTTAGACTTTGCTCGCTCGATCGGCCGAGGGGGTTGGAGAGCAGGGAGCCGTCGCCAAGGACGACATCTCGAGGCAAGGAGGAGGTCAGGCAGGGGTGGGGCGGTGAGGGGTTGGAAATTTGTCACGAGGCTCCATGCGCCCGGCCGGACGGGGTCATTTGCGACGCTTGTCCTGGGGGCGCTGCTCCTGGCGGCGTGCGACGAAGGCTCTCCCTCGACACTGGACTCCCGCGGTCCGGGAGCCGCCCGCATCGAGGGGCTGTGGTGGCTCATGCTGTGGATATCGGTCGTCGTCATGGCGATCGTGCTCGGTTTCCTCGTCCTTGCCGTCGTAAAGGGACGGCGCGGCGACGCGGTCGCCGACCACCGTGCCCGATGGGGCGAGCCCTTCATCGTGGTAGCCGGTGTGATCATCCCGGCCGTCATCCTGACTGCGGTCTTCGCTCTATCCCTGCGGGACATGTCGGCACTCGCTCGGCCCGATGAACCCACCTCCATGACGGTCGAGGTGGTGGGTCACAACTGGTGGTGGGAGGCGCGCTACAACGGGGGCGAGATCGTCACGGCGAACGAGATCCATATTCCGGCGGGACAACGGGTGCGGGTCGAGCTGACCACCGACGACGTCATTCACAGCTTTTGGGTCCCGCAGCTCCAGGCCAAGACCGATATGATCCCGGGCAGGGTCAACCACACCTGGTTGGAGGCCGACAGACCGGGCAGGTATCGGGGTCAGTGCGCCGAGTTCTGCGGTTTGCAGCACGCCAAGATGGCGTTTTTTGTCGTGGCGCAGACCCCGGACGACTTCGACGCCTGGCTGGAGGACCAATCCGAGCCGGCGCAGCCACCGGTCGACGCCGGCGCCCGGGCGGGGCAGGAGGTGTTCCTGAACTCGACCTGCGCGGGCTGTCATGCCATCGATGGCACGTCCGCAGCCACCGATGTGGGGCCGGACCTGACTCATCTGGCGAGTCGTGACACAATCGCCGGCGGCGTGCTCGACAACAACCGGGACAACCTCGAACAATTCATAACCGATCCTCAAGGCCTCAAGCCGGGCGTGAGCATGCCGCCGACCGAGCTCAGCTCGGAGGAGCTGCAAGCACTCGTGGACTACCTGGAACAGTTGGACTAGAGAGGGCGCCCAAGTTGGCAACCATCGCCGAACGGCTCGAGGTCTTTTGGGGGGAGAAACCAGGCCTCGCAACTTTCTTCGAGACGGTCGACCACAAGAAGCTCGGTTTCAAGTACCTCTACACCGGGCTGGTCTTCTTCGTCCTCGGGGGTCTCCAGTCGCTCGTTCTCCGGGCGCAGCTCACCTCTGCCAACCTCGAGCTCGTGGATCCCGAAACCTACAACCAGATGTTCTCGATGCACGGGACTACGATGATGTTCCTGTTCGCGATCCCCGTGTTGTCGGGTTTCGGCAATTACTTCGTGCCCCTGATGATCGGGGCGCGCGACATGGCCTTTCCCCGGCTCAATGCGTTCGGATACTGGGTGTTCCTCGGGGCAGGGTTGTTCATGTACTCGAGCTTCCTCGGAGGAAGCGCCCCAAACGACGGGTGGTTCAACTATCCTCCGCTCGCCGGGCTCGAGTTCAGCCCGGGACTGAACATCGACTTCTACTCCCTTGGCCTCATCTTTCTGGGCATCTCGACGACTGCGGGCGCCATCAACTTCATCGTGACGATCTTCAAGATGCGGGCTCCGGGGATGTCCATAAACCGCATGCCCATCTTCGTCTGGGGCGAGCTCGCCATGGCCCTGGCGACGGTCTTTGCGCTTCCGTCGCTGACCGCCGCACTGGTGATGCTCGAGCTCGAACGCAAGTTCGGCTTCCATTTCTTCGATGCAGCAGGAGGCGGCGACCCGATCCTGTGGCAGCATCTGTTCTGGATCTTCGGCCACCCGTGGGTCTACATCATCGTGCTCCCAGCCTTCGGAATCGTGTCCACGATCATCCCTACGTTCTCTCGCCGTCGCATGATCGGTTACATCTATGTCGTTCTGGCAGAGATGGCGGTTGCGCTGCTGGGGTTCGGAGTGTGGGTGCATCACATGTTCTCGGTGGGCATCCCTCAGATCTCGTTGAGCTTCATTTCGGCTGCGAGCTTCATGATCACGATCCCGAGCGGCACGCAGTTCTTCGCGTGGCTGGCAACGATTGTGGCCGGAAAGCCCGTGCTCAAGACCCCCATGCTCTTCGTGCTCGGCTTCATCTTCCTGCTGGCCATCGGCGGTTTTTCGGGGGTGATGTTCGCGTCGGTGCCGTTCGATCAGCAGACAACCGATACCTATTTTGTGGTGGCCCACCTCCACTACG
>JALZJN010000052.1 GCA_030859735.1 Actinomycetota bacterium | reverse complement strand
CCGTCGACGAAGCCGGGGTAGTTCTCGACCTCGGTCGTGAGCATGAGCTGACCCCCGGCCTCGAATCCCTCGATCAGCAGGGGGGCGAGGTTTGCCCGGGCGGCGTAGACCGCGGCGGTGAGCCCGGAGGGGCCCGAGCCGATGATGATCACGTTACGAGCGTCCTGCTCCACGTAGAGCTAGTCCCTTGCTTGATGGAAATGCTTGGGGTTCCGGCTCTATTGCGCCGGGTCATTCTAGGCACAAGAACGCTGGAGCCGGCGGCGACATTCCGCCGGAGTCGCCGCCGGCTAATCGGCGCTAGGGGTCGCCGCTCGTAAGGCGAGTTGCCTGGTAGCCGAGTGGAGCGCAGGAGTCCGGCTCGAACGCCCATACCGCCAGCTGATCGGGGCGGCTCCCCGAGGAGCTGGTGACGAACCCAACGAAAAGCACCTTGGACCCCTCGAGTCGCCCCTGCGCACCGAAGGCAGGGAGCAGCCGGGAATCATTGAACTGGGACGAAACCTCCTCGACACAGGAGCGGATCGAGGAGCGCAACTCGGCGGGGGCCTGCGGCGCGAGAACTTCTGCTAGATCCATGTTCTTCTGAAGCTTCTGGTCCGCCGTCGGCGTGGTACGGAACGCCCGGCGGACAGAGTCAGTGGAGGGCCGAGAGCGGGCGAGAGCGGCAACTTCTCCCAGAGAGGTGCGACCAAGATCGCCCAGCCACATGGGACTGCCCAAGGGCCCCGGGGCCGCTGCCCCCTCGTCCTCGAGAGCGACCTGGCTTTCGCTACCAGCACTTCCTCCGCCGGCGGGGCCATCGGAGCCCCCCAACAAATCGCCCTGAAGGACCGCGACGCCACCGATGATCAGGAGAGCGGCGGCGCCGAGGGCGGGCGCCAGGCGGCGCATGAGAGGGCGCTCGGACAAGGGTCGCGAGGCCAGAGGGACGACATCGCCGGCCGACTGAGAGCTTTCTTGAAGTGCCCTGTGGAGCTCGGCGCGTTCGGCTGTGGTCATCTTCGAGTCGGGCTCGTCTCGCAAGGCCCTCACTGCGGCAAGCTCGGAGCGGCAGTCGGCACAGGAGCGGAGATGGGCCTCGAGAGCCTCGGAGCGTGCGCGGTCGAGCTCGCCCGTGGCGAACTCGAGGAGCAGCTCGGGCCAGGTGTCCTGCTCGCCGGCCTGAGTCATCGCGTCATCGTCACCTGAGTCAAGAGGCATGTGGCTTGGACGCCGAGGCACGGCCCGGTTGTTCCAAGCGGGCGGCGAGCAACCGCCGCCCGCGGCTGATGCGCGACTTGACCGTCCCGATAGGAACACTGGTCTGCTGGGCGATCGCCTCGTAGGGATAGCCGCCGAGGTCGTGTAGCAATACGGCTTCTCGATAGTCGTCCGGAAGCGATGCCAGGGCACGCGCCAGGTCGGCGCGCAGCGCGACGGTGTCGTCGATTGACGTCTGACGCAGTGGCTCCTCGGGAAGTGTCTCCTCCGGCACCGGCAGCCGGTTTCGTTTGCGCAGGAGATCGTGACAAGTGTTTATCCCCACCCGATACAGCCAGGTACTGAACGAGGCGGTCCCCTTGAACGAGCCACTACGGCGAAGCAGGTTCAGGAAAGTCTCCTGAGTGGCCTCCAGGGCGTCGGCCCTGTTTCCCATCATTCTCAGCCCGAGAGCAAAGAGTCGGTCTTCGTGGCGCCTGACCAGTGCCTCGAAGCATGCCTGACGACCCTCGTGAAAGCCTTCAAGCAGCTGTTCGTCGGAGAGCTCGTCAAATGCCAAAGAAGCGAACCTCGCCGATGTGAGCGCTGGAGAGCGCGTCGGGCAGCTCGGTAATCCACACCAGCCAGTAGCGAGCTCGCTGCCCTTCGGCGTCGAGGCGAGTGACTTTGTCGGCGGCTGAGGATTTCCCCACGGGGGTCATGCCGGCCGCGTCGGAAGGCGCTCGGTCCGCGCTCCGCAGCTCGAGGGTCATTCCAGGTGTGTCGGAGGTGATCACCGCGGCCCTGACCGCTCGTGATCGGCCCAAGTCAAACAGCAGACCGACGCCCGCCTTGCCGAGCCCGGAGTCGTAGCTCTCCGTGGTCCAGTAGGTCCCGGGGTTGCCGTCAACCGCTGCAGAGACATCCTCGGAGTGCTCCTCGCCGTCCCCCAGAGGGTCGAAATCGCGCGGCTCTGAGACCTCGAGGATAGGTGAACGGGCATCCGCTGAGCCGTTGCCGGAGGCGGCGGTATCCCTCCCCAGACCCCCACCGTCGAAGACTCGCGGCAGAACCACCCCCAACAACACCGCCGTGGCGACCACGACGAAGATGGGGATGAGGTTCCGCGTCTGGCTGGCGGTCGAACCGGGATGTCGTCCGCCCTCCTGAGGCGACCGCACGCCGGTGACGGCGGTGGACGAGTCTGACGGCGAGGAGGCGGCGAACAACGCCGTTGCTCCGGAGCTCTCTCCCAGGGCGAGCCGCATATCCTCGGCGGTGGAGAAGCGCTGATCCGGGTCCTTGGACAGAGCTTTCATCACCATCTGCTCGGTCCGGCGTGGAATCTGCGCTCGCAGGCCGCGCAACGACGGTGGCTGTTCGTGGACATGCGCCATGGCCACGCCCAGGTGACTCTCACCTGCGAACGGTGGGCGTCCCGCCAACAGCTCGTACAACAGGACCCCCATTGCGTAGATATCGGAGCGCTGATCGGGCTCGGCCCCCTCGATCTGCTCCGGTGAGATGTAGGCGACCGAACCCAGAATCGAGCCTGTCCGGGTGAGATCGGTGGTGTCGAAAGCCGCCTTGGCGATCCCGAAGTCCGCGACCTTGAGCTCCCGTTCCCTGGTCAGCAGGATGTTGGCCGGCTTGATGTCGCGATGGACGATCCCATAGCGATGGGCGTGTGCGAGGGCGTCGCAGATGTCGGCCATGACGGCGACTGCTCTCCCGGGCTCCAGCGGCCCCTCTTCCGTCAGCAAGGATGCCAGCGTTCCGCCGCTGCAGTACTCCATCACAATGAACGGTCGGGTGGTGTCATCGTCGGATCCGCTCGCCGTCCCGGTGTCGAAGATAGAGACGATACGCGGATGCGAGAGCTGTGCCGCAGCAATTGCCTCCTGCTTGAAGCGCTGGAGAAAAACGGGACCGCGCGCGAGATGGGGGTGCAGCAATTTTACCGCTACGGGGCGCGCCAGCACCTCGTCACGAGCAAGCCACACGGTGGCCATGCCCCCGGCCGCAATCCGGGCTTCGAGCAGGTAGCGGTCCGCGAGGAGGGAAACTTGAGACGACATCTCAAGAGCCTAGTCAGCTTGAGGTGGTAGGGGACACCTCATAGAGGCCCCGCCATCCGAAACTAGGTGCTTGGGGTGTTCTGGGCTTCGTCCCCGAGCGATCCCCACCTAGTGCCCCGACCGGACCACTCAGGGAGTTCTGGTGTCGAAGCGCGCCACAGCAGTGGCCCGAACCCACTTCTTGGCAGCCGAGATCCGTCCCAAGAACAGCGTCGTGGCGGTTCGCCTCATCTTGATGAGCACCACTCCCTGGGAGTCCATCTCGGCCTTCAACAAGCGGGCACCGTGCTCCTCGGCCATGGCCGCAGCCTCCTCGGCGATCTGAGTCGCCGTGGGCCGGCTGCTGCCGGTGAGGTCGGTGGAGACGGCAGCCGCAGTTTCGTCGGCCACGCCTTGAAGGCCGAGGTGGTTGACTGCCGCTGAGGCGCCGTCGAACAGCACCAGACCCAGCAGGGCCAGGAACAGGACGGTCCGGGCAAGCCAGTCGACGATCACGCCGCGCTCGTCTCTCAGTGGGCTCATCGTTCCCTCTATCGGCCGGATGGGGGCCGCGAATAAGAAAGAAATCGCCCCAGGGCGTGGACAGACGTTGCAGCGACACTATTGACTCACTCGGCGATACCGGGCCGCTCTCAGCTCTCGAGGCGATCGCGGCGGCGTCGTGCCAACACACCCCGGACGAGCTCGAGCTCTTCGACCCCGAGCAGTCTGGCAAAGCTCAGGTAGGAGCCGATGCCGAGAACTACCGGAATCAGCAGCAGTCCCAGCTGTTGCCAGCGGCCCCGGCTGTCGAAGCTCTGCTCGACCAAAGTCCACGAACCCCACACGAAGGCGGCCATGCCGGCAGCAGCAGCTCCTATCTTTGCCGCGCTGCGGGCGAGGTGAGCGGTGTCGAGCCCCCCTATTCGACGCGTGAGGTAGCGGGCTTGGAGGACAACCCCGCAGGAGTAGGCGGCCGCGTGGCCTGCGGCGAGCCCCCGCACGCCGAAGTCGAACACAACGAACATGACTACGTTGACGATCGTGTTGAGTCCGACCGCCACGCAGTTGATCTGAAACGGCCTCTTGGTGTCGTGCAGCGAGTAGAAGGCTCTGAGGAACAGCTGGAAGAGGGAGAAGGGAAACAGTCCCACGACGAAGAAGCGCAGTACTCCGGCGACGAGCTCCACAGAAGCTCCGGTTACGGCTCCGTTGCGTAGCAAGAGGCCTACGATCGGCTCGGCCAGCACGAAGTACCCCACGGCGGCAGGGAGCACCAACAGCATTGTGCTGCGGATACCCGTAGAGAGCTGCTGGCGGAACGAGTCCCAACTCTCTCTCACCGCGGCTTCGCTCATTCCCGGCAACAGCGCGGTGATCACGGAAACGGCGAAAAGACCATGCGGAAGCATGAAGAAGGTGAACGCGGCGACGTAGGCGGAGTACGAGCCCGGCTCGGCGGTGGCCAACCTCTGCACGATCAGGTAGCCGATCTGATTGACGACCACGTATCCGATGACCCAAACGGACAGTCGCGCAAGCTTGGTGACTGAAGGATGACGGATCGACAACGTGAACTGGTAGCGGCCGAGCCCGCGCAGGAATGGTAGCTGTGCTAAAGCCATGAGGGCGACTCCGCCGGTTGTTCCGGCACCGATGAGCCATAGCTGGCCGTTCGATACCTGATCGAGGGTGACGGTGCCGTACGCGGCGCGAAAGGAGAGAAAGATGGCGATGACCGCGAGGTTGTTCAGAACCGGCGTGTACATGGGAGCGCCAAAGCGCTTGTGGGCGTTGAGAAACCCGGCCGAGATGGCGGCAAGTCCATAGAAGATGATCTGGGGAATGAATAGACGAAGCAGCAAAGTCATAGCTTCTTGCTGTTTGGCTGCGCGCGCACTGCCTTCGACATTGAGAGCGTAGAAGTCGGCTATGTACGGTGCGGCGAGGACTCCGACGATCACCACTGCGGTAAGCGCTACGAGCGAGACATTGATAATCGCGCTGGCGATTTGCCAGGCCCGCTCGTTGCCTTCCTTGTTGAGCAGCTCCACGAATACTGGAACGAAAACGGAGGTCAGGACACCTCCAAGCACGAGTTCGTAAATGATATTGGGAGCCGTATTGGCGTAGTTGTAGGTATCAGCGATGCTGCCGGGTTCGGCGATCCCCAAGGCCGCGGTGATCGCGATAAGGCGCAACAGTCCCGTCGCGCGCGACAGGACTGTGCCCACGGACATGGTCGCGGTCGCGCGCGCGAGACGGCTCAAGAGTGTGTGGCTGCGGCGGGCTCGCTTTCCCTGCTGGGTCTCAAAGCGCGCACCGTGTAGAAGACGATGAGGAACAACAGGGCTCCGACGGTGATTCCCACAGCTATCACGTTGAGTTCGGTGGATCGAACTGTGAGGCGCTTGTCTGCGATGGAATAGCCTTCTGGAGTCACGATGCGCGCCACTAGCGGAAAGGCGCCGCTGGTTTCGCTGACCGCGTCGATCGCGATGCTGTGCGTGCCGGGAGCGATATCCCTGACGGTGATGCGTCGTCCCTTCGGAAATACGAGCCGGTCGGACAACAAGTCAATGACGAGCGTCACGGGGTAGCTGGTGTCGTTCGAGAGCACGAGCGGAATGGGAGCTTCTCGCGAGCTCAGTATTATCTCGTCCTTGCCGATAAGGTCGATCTTTGCAAGCTCGTTCTCTATAGTGGCAGTCGTCCCCCCGACATAGCTTTCGCCGCTCAATTCCTGCGCGCCGGCTTTCACCCACCAGGACCTGCTTTGAGCGACCAGGACAGCTTTCTGAAGTCGTTCCAGCAGTGTGTCTGGGGGCGACAGCGAGGCGAAGTGCTCGGTGAGTTCCTGGGCACTTCCTACTCCGGCCCAGTAGTCGTTGACCGGCTCGCCCACGCTTCGCTGGGAGCGCTTTACCAGAGTCTTCGATCTGCGGTTCTCCGCCAGCGCCAGTCCTTTCTCCAAAGTGACCGTCTCTATCCAAGGAGCCCGAGCCATGGTGACCAGAAGCAGGCGTGCAGTGGCGGGGCGAGGATGCCACAGAGAGGGAAGGGTCGTCTGCACCACCCGGTCGGAGAGGCCGGGCGCCTCCTCCCTTATCTGGGAGGTCTCGGCGAAGAAACGCTGAAGATCGAGCCTCTCCTGCCCCCCTCCGGCGACCTCGGCGAGCCTCTTCTGGAGTTCGGAATCGGAGAGGTAA
>JALZJN010000051.1 GCA_030859735.1 Actinomycetota bacterium | reverse complement strand
CTGCCTACACCAGGCGTGGGTAGATCTCCAAAGAACAAGGATAGGGTGCGGACGTGCCGAGATCAGCCACCTCCCAAGCGCGCTTCCAGCCCCGAGACCTGCTGAAGCAGGTGATGATCCAGCATCTGGCTCTGGCCCCAGATGGCTCCTCGATCGTCTACTCGCGACGCACCATCGAAGACAATCTCTATCGGTCACGGCTGTGGCGCGTTGGTTACGAGAGGGGCCGGGCCGAAAAGCTCACCGCCGCGGCCGCCTCGGACTCGCGCCCCCGTTTCTCCCCCGACGGGCGGCGGTTGCTATTTCTCTCGGACAGGTCTGGGAGCACACAACCCTGGGTCCTGCCGTTGAGCGGAGGAGAGCCGCAGCAGGCCGCGTCCCTCGACGGCGACGTGGGGGCCGCGGAGTGGGCGCCCGGCGGACGCCGCATCGCGCTGATCGCTCCCTCCGGAGAGCAACGCTTCGTGATCGGGGACAGAAAGGATCCGGTGGCGCGCAGGATCACGGCCATGAATTGGCGGTTGGATGGCGTCGGAATTCGCGACCAGTTCAAGAGCGCGTGGGTGTCCACCGTGGGCGGCAGCCGGGCGCGGCGCGTGAGCGAGCCCAGCTTTGAAGTGACCCAGGTGTTCTGGACGCCGGACCGGCGCGTCGGCTTCCTTGCCGACCAGCGTCCGGACGCCGACCTGTTAGAGGAAGAACAAGCCTACAGCGTCCCTGCCTCCGGAGGTCAGAGTCGGCTATTGGCGGCCCTCAACGGCGCCATCCTGCTCGCCGCCTTCTCACCGGCGGGAAAACTGGTAGTGGTCGGCGACGACCGCGAATGGACTCCCGGGTGGTCGAACTTCGGCCTCTTCTCAATCGGGCGCGGCGAGCGCCGCAGGCTCGGAGACGGCCTCGATCTTCCCGTCACAACAACGAGCTACGGGGACCTCATCAACCCCGACTCGTTCGTGTCGGACATCGGGGGGTGGCTCGATGACGACAACTTGGTCGCGCTGGTCTCTGATAGAGGCAGGTGCCTCCCCTACCGCTTCGGCCTCGACGGGACCTGGGCACCGTTGGCACAGGGTGACTTCATCTGCACCGCGTGCGCCGTTTCCCAAGGAAGGGTCGTGGTGGTTGCGAACGAGGGCGGCAACGCGGCCGAGGTCTACGCGGTCGAGGACGGCTCGCTGCGCCCTCTCACCTCGAACGGAAGCCGTTGGCTCGAGCCCTGGCGACGAGATCCACAACCGCTGCACGTCTCCCACCCCGAGGGACATTCCGTCGACGCGTGGCTTGTCAGAGCCACGGGCCGGCGCAACAACAGACCTCTCGTTCTGCAGGTTCACGGCGGCCCGCACGCCAGCTACGGACCCACGCCGTGGCTCGAGATGCTGGCGCTGGCCGATGCGGGCATTCATGTCATGTACGCCAACCCACGCGGCTCGCTGTCTTACGGAGAGGAGTTCGCCCGCTCCCTGCACGGACACTGGGGCGATCCCGACGGCTCCGATCTCCTTGCACTCGTCGACTGGGCCATCGACGAACGCTTAACGAGCGCAGGCAAAATAGGCATCCTGGGACTGTCCTACGGAGGCTTCATGGTCAACTGGATGCTGGGGCATTTCCCCGAGCGCTTCGCCGCGGGCGTCTCCGAGAACCCGGTCACCGATTTGGTCTCGGAGCTCGGTGGCTCAGACTTTGGAACGCTGATGGATCAGACCGCCGTCGGGGCGGGCAGCCTGCCGGAAGACATCCACGAGTTCCTGCGCCGTTCTCCTTACACCCTCATACACAAGGCGCGAGCACCACTGCTGTTGCTGCAGGCCGAGCAGGACCTACGATGCCCGGCGATCCAGAGTGAGCTCGTGTTTGCCATGCTGCGCCAGCGCGGCCGGGTGGTCGAGATGGTGCGTTATCCCGACGAGTCGCATTACCTCGCCGGGATAGGCCGCCCCGACCGGCGCGTCGATCGCATCGAGCGCATCGGCGAATGGTTTGAAAAGCACTTGGGAGGCCGCCGCAGCCGCGGGGGCTGAACAGCGGCGTCAGGGGCGCAGAGCGCCAACTTTGGCGCTCTACACACATCATCTGTGGGTGGAGAAGCAAAGTTTTTTACTCTCAGATCAGTCCAGAAGCTCGTAGGCGGGGATGGTCAGGAACTCGACGAAGTCCTCGGACAGCGCAACCTGCTCGAACAGCTCCCGCGACTCGTCCGGGCGGCCCTCGTTGTAGAAGAACTCGTCGCCCACCTGCTGCCTTACCTTGTCGAGCTCCTCTCGAGAGATCTCCTTGACGAGACTCTCCGTCACCTGAGCTCCCGACTCCAGGCGCACACCGTGGTGAACCCACTGCCACACTTGCGAGCGCGCGATCTCGGCCGTCGCCGCATCCTCCATGAGGTTGTAGATGGCCGCGGCCCCGTTGCCTCGGAGCCACGACGAGATGTACTGGATGCCGACGTTGACGTCGTTACGAAGTCCTTCCTCGGTTATCTCACCCTCGGTAGCCTTGACGTTCAAGAGATCGTCGGCCGTGACCGAGACCTCGTCGCGCCGCCTGTCCACTTGATTGCTCCGATCGCCCAGGATGCCGTCGAACTCCTTGGTTGCAATCTCCACGAGGTCGGGGTGAGCGACCCAGGTGCCGTCGAAGCCGTCGGTCGCCTCGCGCTTCTTGTCTTCTGTGACTTTGGCCAGCGCTTTCTCGTTTATCTCTGGGTTCTTGCGGCTGGGGATGAACGCCGCCATGCCCCCCATCGCGTGCGCGCCGCGCTTGTGGCACGTTTTCACCAACAGCTCGGTGTAGGCCCGCATGAACGGCTGCGTCATGGACACCGAGTTCCGGTCCGGGAGCACGAACTCAGGGCGCGTGCGGTGACACTTGATCATGCTGAACATGTAGTCCCAGCGGCCCGCGTTGAGCCCGGCGGAATGGTC
>JALZJN010000045.1 GCA_030859735.1 Actinomycetota bacterium | reverse complement strand
GGCAGGCATAGTCTGCACGCTCCCACTGGCGACGGCCTACGGCGCCGATCCGCTGGCAACCGAATTGACGCACCGGCTCATCCAACTGCTCGGCGCGCCGGACTTCGCGCCGGCCAAAAGACTCTAGACCCACCAGAAGACTCTAGTTCGGCGGCCGGACACGTTTGGTGCCCGAATGCAGGATCAGCTGGTCCGGCACTCGGCCTGTCGTAGAGGACCCGGCCTTACTTCCAGACAGTTGACGCGCTCCTCCTGCTTGGCATCTTGGACGATGCAGGAGAGGCGGCGGTCGGTCATACGGTCGCAGTAGGTTTCGTGCAGTCGCACGGCCATGCCCGCGTGAACGGGTATCGACCGCTGGTCGCCGGACACATATCGAAAGACCTCTTCATCCTGAACAAACTCGCCAAGAAAAGCCAAATCCATGCCAACGTGATGGCGAGCCAGCTCAAGGATGTGCTCGACCGGCTGCAAGTCTTTGAGGGCTGAAACATCGGAGCGTCTCCGAGCATCCATGGCTGAAAATACTGCGGGCGTCAGACTATATCCCGGAGCCTCGGCCAGGGAGGCGACCGAGAAGGTCGGGTGCCCGAATGTGATTCCACATTCACCGGGACACCATCCTTCCCCCCGCGGGGGTACTTCGACGCGTGTGCTCGCCCCTTTCGGATTGGGCCTAATCTCGAACAAAGCAGCGGGGCGTCAACGAAACCCGTCCGGTTGGCCCCAGAGTGGACCGTTGTCGCGACCCCACCTGCGGCCCTGCTCAAGCTTTTACCAATTCCTTCCGATACCGCTATATGAGTAGCCATCCGCACCGGAGGTTTGCCGACCCAGAGACCGCCGGACCGCCCGCCAGGATCTCTGGAAAGGGCCTCTCATACCTGCGGAGCTCTTACCTGTTGAAATTGCTCCTGCTTGGCTTCGGCTACGCCATCTGCGCCAAGGTCGGTCTATTGTTCGCAGCCTTCCACCTGAACGTCTCGCCGGTGTGGCCGGGTGCCGGCGTCGCACTTGCCGCTCTGTTCCTTGGCGGAAAGAACCTGTGGCCGGGGATCGTCCTTGGTTCGCTGGTCGCCGACTTCACCTCGGATGTCTCACTCCTTCCGGCCATCGGAAACGCAGCAGCAAACAGTGCGGAAGCCCTGATCGGCGCATTTCTGCTTGGGCGGTTCTTGCAATTCTCCCCCACCTTGAGACGCGCACGGGATGCGTTTTCTCTCATCGCCGTGTCTGCGCTGGCGCCTTTGCTGGGAGCGCTGATTCTCCTCGGCACGCTGGTGGCAACGGGTGCCGTCCCGGTTTCGGCCGCCTGGTATAACTACCGGCTGTTTTGGTTCGGTGACGCCCTGGGTTGTCTCCTGTTAGCTCCCGTGATCTTCTCAGTGGCCACGTCCTTCGAATGGATAAGGCGCAACTTCCTCTCGGTGTCGATGGCAATCACGCTAATGGCCGTCGTTACGTTCGTTGGTCTGGTCAACTTCGATGACTACTTTCCCTTCGCCTTCATTCTGCTGACTGGAATCGGCGTTACCCTGAGACTTCGTCAAGTCGGAGCGGCCATCTCTTCCGTCACCGTTGGTGCTGTATCGCTATGGGTGGTCCTCCATGGTGGAGGCAATCCGGCGGAATTGCCTCTGTTGAGCGCAGCAATCACCTTGCAGGTAGCGACGGCTGTGGTCGCGGCGGCTCTCTCGTTTGTGGCGGCGCTGCTCTATGAGCGGGACCATGAAAGGTCCTTCCTCAAGGCGGTTTTCGAACTTGCCGACGGCGTCGTCGCCTGCGACGCCAACGGGACACTGACACTGTTCAACCGCGCCGGCCGCGCGTTCCATGGTCTCCCTGCGACCCCGATCCCAGCCGGGGAGTGGGCGGACCGCTACGATCTCTGCCGGGCCGACGGAGTGACGCGGCTGCCGGTCGAGGAGATCCCGCTCTACAGGGCGTTCCGCGGCGAGGAGGTCAAAAACGCAGAGATCGTCATCGCCCCCAAGAACGGCGCGCCGCGGGCTCTTGTGGTCAGCGGCCGGCCCATCCACAACAGAGACGGAACCTTCCTAGGCGCCGTTGTCGCGATGCACGACGTTACGGAGCGCAGAAAGGCGGAGACGGCCCTCAGCCATCAGACGATGCACGACCCGCTCACCGTCCTGCCGAATCGGCTGCTGCTGTACGATCGAATCGATCACGCACTCGCCGGCCGAGGGCGCCAGCAAGCCCCAATGGCGCTGTTGGTGCTCGACCTCGACGATTTCAAGGGCGTCAACGATAGCCTTGGGCGTGAAACGGGTGATCGGGTGCTGGTGACCCTCGCCGACCGTCTAGGAGCCTCGTTGAGACCCGGCGATACGATTGCTCGTCTCGATGGTGACGAGTTCGCCGTCCTGCTCGAAAACACGACAAGAGATCAGGCGGTCGCCATCGCCGCTCAGGTCCTCGCGATAGTGCGCACGTCGGCTCCCCCCCATGGTCAAACCATCTCCACCGATGCCTCCATCGGTGTCATGGTGAGCGAAGCCGACGGCAGCGCCGAGGAGCTGCTTCGCAACGCAGATCTGGCGATGCAAGCGGCAAAGAGCAGCGGCAAAGGCAAAGTCCAGGTCTTCGAGTCCTCCATGCACGAGGCGCTGGTCGAGCGGTTGACCCTCGAGACCGAGCTTCGCGAGGCAATCGCCCAGAACCAGTTCACCCTCCATTACCAGCCGATCGTGTCCCTCATTACCGGCCATCTCAAGGGCTTCGAGGCGCTCGTGCGCTGGGACCACCCACAGCGCGGAATCATCTCGCCGGCGGCCTTCATTTCACTCGCCGAAAGCACAGGGCTAATCGTGGCGCTCGGAGAGTGGGTCCTGCGCACGGCCTGTATGCAAGCTCGCAGATGGCGAGACACCTATCCCGAGGCTCGGGATCTCACCATGCACGTGAACGTCTCGGTCCTTCAGCTTCGCAACGCATCGATCACCAACGTCATCCACGGGGCATTGAACGACGCCGGCCTGCGGGCGAATCAACTTGTGCTTGAGATCACCGAGAGTGTTGTCATGCACCGCGGCGGTGCCTTGGACGTGCTCGATGGGCTGCACGCCGGCGGAATCAACTTCGCGATCGACGACTTCGGGACCGGTTATTCGTCACTGAGCCGGCTTCACTCGTTGCCGATCGACAAGGTCAAGATCGACAAATCATTCGTGGACGCGACCGCCAACGGTGAATCGGCGCCCATGGTCAGTGCGACCATAGCAATGGCCCACAGTCTCGGGCTCGAGACGGTGGCCGAAGGCGTTGAAAGCGCCGAACAGGTTCCCTTCCTACGGTTCCACGGCTGTGACGAGGTTCAGGGCTACCTTTTCGGGCGTCCGGCCGACGCCGCCGCCATCGATGGGCTTCTGCGCGTACGAGGCGTGGGCAGCATCTGGACCAACCTCAGCCGTTCGCCGGTGACGCGGCCCCGTACGGCCCTGCGCGAGTAGTCCTCCATCTTAGGTGGCCAAGTGCACTCGGCCCGGCTAACCCTTTAGTCCGCTCCGTGCAACTCCCTCGATGACATATCTCTGAGCCAAGATGAACAAGATCAGGACCGGAATGCTCGCAATGACGCCACCCGCCATGATGATGGCGTAGTCGGTCGTGTTTGCGCTTTGGAGTACCGCAAGGCCTGGCGGAAGCGTCCGGTTCTCGACCAGCACGAACAGCGGCCACAAGAAGTCGTTCCAGTTGGTCAAGAAGCTGAGAATGCCGAGCGTCGCCAGCGCAGGCTTGGACAACGGCAAGATGATGCGGGAAAAGATGTGCCAGTGGTTGGCGCCGTCCAACAGCGCCGCTTCTTCGAGCTCGCTGGGAAGGGTTATGAAGAACTGACGCATGAAGAAGACGCCAAAGGCAGTCGCGGCGGTCGGGATGATGACGGCCACGAGGCTGTCAATCCAGCCGAAAGTGTCCACGATCAGGTAGTTCGGGATGAGAAAGATGATCGGCGGGATGAACAACGTCGCGATGATCAACCCGAAGATGAACCTCTTGCCTCTGAATTCGAGCCGCGCAAGGGCATAGGCTGCCGTCGAGGCGGTTGCGAGAACCAAGAGCGTGTGAGCGATGGCCGCAATCACACTGTTGACGAACCACTTCAGAACCGGTGTATCCAGGGCAGGGTCCCGGATTGCGTCGTATCCCTCGGTCGAGAACGGCTGTGGAATCCAGGTGGGCACCGACGCAGTCGTATCGGGGTTCGTCTTGAACGAGGTGACGACCATCCATATGAACGGCGCCACGTAGACGGCCGTCAGTACGAGAAGTGCGCCGTAAGAGAGGTACCTCACCAGCTTCGACGATCCCGGGGTGCCTCCGGCGCCGCGCGGCGTTGCCGTGGCGTGAGCCATCAGTAGTCGTCCCCCCGGCCGAGGAATCTGAAGTTGAGGGCGCCGATGATCGCCAGGGCTGCGGCGAGGATGATGCTCATCGCCGCGGCGCTCCCCATACGAAAGCGCCCCAATCCTTCATCGGTGATGTACATGATGGCGCTGCGGGTATCACCTCCCGGCGCGCCCTGAGTGACGAGGTAAGGCTGCCCGAACACGTTGGCCGATGCAAGGACCGTGACCGTCGTCACAAACAGGATCACCGGCCGGAGCTGAGGCAGCGTGACGTTGCGGAACGCCTGCCAGTTGTTCGCCCCGTCGACCCTCGCGGCCTCGTAGAGATCACGCGGAATCCCCTGCAAGCCCGCCAGGTAGATGATCGTGTTGAATCCCAGCGTCCACCACACCGTTGCACCCACCAAGCCGATCCACGCCCACGGCAGGCCGTTGGTCCACGGCAGGTCGGCCGAAAACCCGATGCGCCCGAGGTAGTAATTGATCAGGCCGACGCTCGGGTCGAGCAGGTAGCGCCACAGGATACCCACCACCGCCACACCGAGCACGTAGGGAGCAAAGTAGATGGCTCTGAATACCTTCTGCCCGGGGATCTTCTGATTCAAAACGATGGCAACGCCAAGGGGCAGGAGGACCAGCGGCGGAACGCTGTAGAGCGTGAACTGCGCGGTAGACGACATACTCTGCCAGAACAACCCCGCCGTTCCGGTCCCGCTGAACAGGTCTGTGTAGTTGTCCAAACCCGTGAACGGCTTGCCCGGCAGCAGATAGTCCCAGTTGTGCAAGCTGATCCACAGGGCGGACACCAGCGGAGTCAGCACGAAGATGCCGAAAAGAATCAGGTAGGGCGCCATGAAGAGGTACGGGGTAAGCCCACCGGCATGGCTCGCCCCCACACTCCTGGAGCTTTTTCGCGCATTCTTCCGGGAGGATGTGTTGACGGGGCCCGTTGCGGCTCCGCTGGTCGCCCCTTCACTCGTTGCCACGCGGTCAGGTCTGGTACTTCTCGGCGTTCTCCGCCAGGATCTCGTCCGCCTGTGAGGCGGCTTCATCGAGCGCCGCCTGCGGTTCGCTCTTCAGAAGCACCGCCTCCTGGACCCCCCTCTCAATAATGGTGTCCACGTCCCCTATCCCGGGCACGGGCGGCGGGAAGTGTACGTAGGGGAGCTGCTCGGCGAGCGCCGACTGCTCTTCGAGCTTCTTGAAGGAGGCACTTTCCCGAACAGAGTTCTGCGCGGGCACCTGTCCGGACTCGGCCCATTCCGCGGAATGGTCGATGACCCAGTTTACGAACACCTTCGACGCGTCGATCTTGTTCGGGTCTTGATCCTGCTTGTTGGTTATCACGAAGTTGTGCGAGCTCGCCCACGCGGCCCTCTCGGTGCCGATCTGGGGCAATTGGGTGACACCCCATTCGAGCTCGGGGATCTCCTTGAACGCGTTGATCATCCAGATGCCGTTCCAGAGAAAAGCGTTCTTGCCATTCTGGAACGCGATCGTCTCGGCGTCCTGGCCGACATTCTTCGGGCTGTATCCGCCATTGACCAGATCCACCATCCACGTCAGGGCGTCAACACCCCCTTGGTCGTTGAAGGTGGCCTCAGTACCGTTGTCGCTGTAGAGGTCGCCGCCAAACTGCCAGACCAGGGACTCCCACTGCAACCCTCCGGTGAACAGGAACGGGGAGACCCACGAGCCTTCGATGCCTTTTGCCTTCAGGTCTTCGACCGCCGCCATATATTCGTCGTTGGTCGTGGGGGGGCTTTCGGGATCGAGGCCCCCTTGCTCCATTACCTTCTTGTTGTAATAGAAGCCGAGGGGGTGGACATCCAGAGGGATGCCGTAACGCTGACCGTTGTACTCGCCGCCCTGCCACACGATCGGGTTGAAGTCACTCTCGGTAAGCTTCAAGTTCTCGGCGACATCATCCAACGGAAGAATGACCGTTCGGGCCGCATTGGTGGCAAGTTGGTTGATGTGCATGATGGCGACATCCGGCCCGGTGCCGCTCGACACCGCCTGGGGGACCTTTGCGTAGAAGTCGACCCATTCCTGCACGACCATCTTCACGTCGATGTCCTTCTGCTCGGCGTTGAAGTCCTTCACCATCTGCTGCATGAAGGGACCGTCACCGCCGGTGAAGCCGTTCCAGAAGGCCAGCTGTACCTTCGGTCCGCTGTAGCTGGCGCCGCCGGTGCCGGAGCCGGTGCCACCACTGACGGCAGGGTTGCCCTCCGGCCCGCCGCCGCAGCCGGCCAAGAGCAAGCCGGCGGTCGCGCCCCCACCCATGACCATGAAATCACGACGGTTGTGCCTGTTTCTCATAGGTTGCATGCGATCCATGTAGGCGACTCTCCCCTCATTCTCCGGCGGGCCCGTCCCCGGCGCCCGAGATTAGGGGTATGACAATACACTTCGCGATACCGTTTCTTCCGTTGCACCCTGCATCCGGTAGGTCGGGCCCTGAGAGTGCAACGTGCCCGGAAGCTGTCCAACAGGTTGGACGGCGCGTTGCCGTATCCTCTCGGGCAGGGGCTTTGGACGCCCGACGAAAAGGACGAGACGCCGACGGCGCAGACCGTCAAGGAGTGTGACAGATGGGCTTGATGCAGCGGCTTTCCCTCATCTTCAAATCAAAAGCAAGCCGGGCGTTGGACTCCGCCGAGGACCCGCGTGAGACCCTCGACTACTCCTACGAACGCCAGCTCGACATGCTCCAGCAGATGCGCAGGGGGGTTGCCGATGTTGCGACCTCGCGTAAGCGGCTCGAGCTCCAGGCTCAGCAACTTCAGCGCTCCGCGGCGAAGCTCGAGCAGCAGGCCAAGCAGGCACTCGACCAGAACCGGGAGGACCTTGCACGGGAGGCCTTGTCCCGGCGCGCCGGCGTGATGAGCCAGCTCGCCGAACTTCAGGTGCAGCACGATCAGCTCAAGGGCGAGGAGAACAGGCTGGTGGACGCATCCCGGCGCCTCGAGGCGAAGGTGCAGGCTTTCCGGACGAGGAAAGAGACGATCAAGGCGAGCTACAGCGCAGCTGAGGCCGAGACCAAGGTCGGCGAGGCGCTGTCGGGCATCTCCGAGGAGATGGGGGACGTCGGACTGGCGATGGAGCGCGCCGAGGACAAGGTTTCGAGCATGCAGGCCCGCAGCGGCGCACTCGATGAGCTCATGGCGTCGGGGGCGCTCGAAGACCTCTCCGCGACCAGCGACCCGCTCCAGGCCGAGCTGGACAGGACATCGGGCACCGCCCAGGTAGATGCCGAGTTGGCCCGTCTGAAAGGCGAGCTCGGTTCGGGAGGCTCCCCGGCCGCTCTGGAGGCACCGGAGGAGAAGCGATGATTGTCCGAATCATGGAGGAAGGCCAATTCGACGTCCCGGACGACGCGCTGACCCGGCTCAACGAGCTCGATGCGAAGCTGACGCAAGGCGTGGAGAGTGGCGACGAGGTTGCTTTCGCAGATGCGCTGGAAATGCTCCTTACCGACGTGCGCACGAGCAAGCGCTTGCCCGACGACTATCTGGGGTCCTCAGATCTGGTCCTTCCCCCCGTCGATTCGACGCTGGAGGAGGTTAGAGCTCTGCTGGGCAACGAGGGGCTCATACCGGACTGATGGTCAATCACTTCCCCCCCGACCGGGGTCTAACCGCTCGAATGCTTTTCACGATGTTCCTGATCGGACTGCTCTACGTCGTATTCATCGGAGTGCTCATCGCCGTAGGGGTGTCGTATTTCTTGATCGTCCTGATCTCGGGCGGTCTGTTGTTTGCCCAGTACTTCTTCTCGGACCGCATCGCACTGGCTTCGATGGGTGCTCACGAAGTCGAGGCGCAGAAGGCGCCCCAGCTGCACACCATGATCGAACGCCTGTGCGTCCTCGCAGACCTCCCCAAGCCGCGGATCGCAGTCTCGGATTCTTCGATGCCGAACGCGTTCGCTGCAGGCCGTAACCAGAAGTCCTCGGTGGTGTGCGTGACCACGGGCCTCATGCGAAAACTCAACGAACCCGAGTTGGAAGGAGTTCTGGCCCACGAGCTGTCCCACATCGCACACCGCGATGTGGCCGTCATGACAATCGCAAGCTTTCTCGGGATGCTCGCAGGGCTCATCACGCGCTATGGCTTCTACTCCGGCGCGTACGGCGGGGGCTACGGGCGCGACAACGAGAACAACAGCGCCGGCTCGATGATCATGGTCGTGGTCTTGGCCTCGGTAGTGGTTTACGCAATCAGCTTCTTCCTCACGCGCGCTTTGTCCCGATACCGTGAGCTCTCCGCCGATCGAGCCGCTGCAACCGTCACCGGCCGGCCCTCGAGCCTTGCATCCGCCCTGGTCAAGGTGAGCGGCGAGATGGCCCGCATCCCCCAGCGCGATCTTCGGCGCGCCGAGCCACTCAATGCTTTCTTCTTCACGCCGGCGCTCTCGAAGGGCTTCAGTCTGTCGTCCGTCTTCAGCACGCACCCCACCCTCGAGCGCCGACTCGAGCAACTGTCCACAATGGAGTCCAACATGGGGAGCGGAGCATAAAGTTCCTCGACGCGCTGCTCGGCCGGACCAAGCCGGTCAAGGCCAAGCTGGACGCGCTCTTCGCTCTCCCCACCGCCGCGTTGACGCTCGAGGCAGAGGCGGGATGCAAGCCGGCGGGGCAGGCGGGCGTCGCGTTCAAGCCCGCGTCGGGGCAGGGATTTGCGGACATGAGCAAGGAGCTGAACGAGCTCATGGAGATGGGCGCGACGGAGTTCGAGACCGAGTTGTCGACCTCGGAGGACTCCTACGGATACCGGTGGGCGACATTGTCCGACCCGGAGCTCGACGAGCTCGTAACGGGCGTCCACCTTCTCAACTCGACCCTGGAGGAGGGTGGGTACGGCTCGCTGCTGCTGTGCTCGGTGTTCCGCTTCAGGACCGAAGGAGCCAACGACCTCTACCTCGTCTACCTCTACAAGCGAGCTACCTTCTATCCGTTCGCCCCGCTGCCGGGCGAACGGCGCGACAACGAGCTCGAGCTGCGGGTTCGGGGGATCGTCGGCGGCGAGCTCCCGATCGAAAAGGATCTGGCGCGCTGGTTTCCGCTGTGGGGCATCCCGCTCTAACAGGCCCCGCGATCTTCGCTACCAGGCATAGGCCTCAGGGGCCGGGCCGCCCGGGCCGGGCCAAATCGCATCCAGCTCCTCGAGCGTGTCATCCGACAGCCCGATCTCGCTTGCCCGTAGCGCAGAATCGAGCTGTTCGGTCGTGCGGGGACCGATGATTGGAGCGGTCACCACCGGGTTCGCCAGAAGCCAGGCCAGCGCCACATTGGCCGGCTGCTCTCCGAGATCGGCGCACAGCTTCTCGTACCTCTCCAGTTGCGGCCTCTTGGCCTCCACGCGTTTTCTGAAATCGGCGCTCCCCCGGCGCCCCTCCGTCGCCTTCTCCAACGCACCCCCGAGCAGCCCCGATGCGAGCGGGCTCCACGGGACCACCCCGACGCCGTAGGCATCGCAGGCAGGCAGCACCTCCAGCTCGACCGTGCGGGAATCGAGGTTGTAGAGGCTCTGCTCGGAGACGAGGCCCATGAAGTGGCGGCTGCGGGCGATCTCGTTCGCCTGGGCGATATGCCATCCGGCGAAATTGCTGCTTCCGATGTAGAGCACCTTGCCCGCCCGGACGAGATTCTCCATCGCCTGCCAAATCTCATCCCACGGTGTGCCCCTGTCGATGTGGTGCATCTGGTAGACGTCGATGTAGTCGGTGTGGAGCCGCTTCAAACTGGCATCGCAGGCACGCCGGATGTTGAGGGCCGAAAGCTTGTCCATGTTGGGCCAGTCGCCCATTCCGCCGAAGAGCTTGGTCGCCAACACGACCTTGTCGCGCCGGCCGCCGCCCTGTGAGAACCACGTCCCCAGGATCTTCTCGGTCACGCCTTCGCCCCGCTTGCCACCCTTTCTCCAGCCGTAGACGTTGGCGGTGTCGAAGAAGTTGACGCCGTGCTCCAGGGCGCGATCCATGATGTGATGGGCGTCTCCTTCGCTCGTCCCGGGCTCGTCCCACCCGAAGTTCATCGTTCCCAGACAGAGCGGGCTGACCATCAGCCCGGAGCGCCCCAGATACCGGTATTCCATGTGATCTGTCCCCTTAGTTTGGTCGGAGCAATGCTGCG
>JALZJN010000040.1 GCA_030859735.1 Actinomycetota bacterium | reverse complement strand
CCACGCCGGCGCTCCCCGGCCTCGCGCTCCCGGCAGCACCGGGTCCGCACCGTGGTCAGAGCCCTCGTCCGAGGAGTCCTCTGGACGGGGCGCGCGGCTCGCTGGACGGTCCTCACTGCGATCGCCGCCCCGGTGGAGATCTGGGGCGTTCTGCTCGTTCTCGCAGGCGTGCTTGCGGGCGTGGCCACCTACGGCTCTGAGGGGGGGCCTGTAGGCGCCGCACTTCACTACGGGCTCTCTCTTGCGGGCGGCCGCCTCGTCTTCTTCGCTCCCGTGGTTCTTACGGCGCTCGGCGTTCTCGTGATCGTCCCGCGCCTGCGGCCGCACGCAGGGCGAATTGCGGTCGGCCTGATGATGTGTTCGGTGGCGCTTGCCGGAATGGTGCACCTCGCCCGGGGCAACAAGCCGGTGACGGTGGCGCTCGAGAAGCTGCAGCGCGCGGGCGGAATCGTTGGAGCGTTGGTCGCCAAGCCGCTGTCTCACTTCGCCGGCGAGTGGGTGGCGGCCGCGGCTGTGATCGTCCTGGGCGTGGTCGGCGTGATGGTGGTGACGCGTACCCCCGCGTCGCGCCTGGCCGGCTGGGCGAAGCAAGCAGCTTCTGCTACTGCGGCCTTCTGCCGCACGCTGATATCGGGCGCCCACTCCGAGCCCCCCGGGGGACAGACAGAGGAAGGTGACGAGCACGCGACCTCTTCATCAGAGCAGGACGAGCTCGTGGCCGAGCAGACCGCGCTGCCGCTTCAAGGCGACCAGCATCCGGAGCCAACAGGTGACTCTCAATCGGCGGACGGAACCGATCGGCGTGATGCAGCGCCCAAGGCGGACAAGGGCGGCGCCGGGCGCGGCTACCGCCTTCCGCCGCTGAGCCTGCTCGCCACCGCCGCCCTTCAGCGCGTGTCGCAACGCTCTGTAGACCAGATGACCAGAGTGCTCGAAGCGACCTTCGAGGAGTTCAAAGTTGACGCGTCGGTGATGGGCCATACCGCGGGCCCGACCGTGACGCGCTTCGAAGTCGAGCTGGGCCCCGGAGTCAAGGTGAGCAGCGTCCTGTCGCTGGCAAACGAGATCAAGTACGCGCTGGCTTCGGGCGAACTGCGCTTCCTGGCCCCGATTCCCGGCCGCAGCGCGATCGGGATCGAGGTGCCGAATCACAGCCGGCAGGTGGTGACCCTGGGCGACATCCTGTCGTCGCCGGAGGCGCGCGCAGGCTCTCATCCCCTGGTGGTTCCCTTGGGTTCCGATGTTTCGGGCAAACCGGTGCTCGAGAACCTCTCCGACATGCCGCACCTGCTGATCGCGGGCGCCACCAACTCGGGCAAATCCTCCTGCATCAACTCGATCATCACCTCGTTGCTGTTGCGCGCCACGCCCGACGAGGTGCGCTTGATGCTGATCGACCCGAAACGCGTCGAGCTCACCCACTTCGCTGGTGTGCCCCACCTCCTCACCCCGGTCGTCACCGTTCCCAAGAAAGCCGCCTCTGCCCTCAATTGGGTGGTGCGCGAGATGGAGATGCGCTACGAAGCGCTGGCCCATTACGGCATGCGCAATCTCGAGCTCTACAACGCCGCGGTCGCTTCGGGCTCCGTGCCCCGGCGGTCAGATGACGAACCGGAACCAACGCGCTTCTCTTACATCGTGGTAGTGATCGACGAGCTCTCCGACCTCATGATGGTTGCGCCGCGCGATGTCGAGGCTGCGATCTGTCGCATCGCGCAGATGGCAAGGGCGGTTGGGATCCACTTGATCGTTGCTACACAACGCCCGTCGGTAAACGTGGTGACGGGACTGATCAAGGCCAACATCCCGTCACGGCTTGCCTTCAGTGTTGCTTCGCAGCAGGACTCACGGGTGATCCTCGACCAGGGCGGCGCCGACAAGCTCATCGGACGCGGCGACATGCTGTTCCTGCATGCGAACGCGTCCAAGGCGGCGCGCATCCAAGGTTCGTGGGTGACCGAGAAGGAGGTCGCCGCTGTGGTGGGGCATGTGCGGCGGCAGGCCGACCCTCGCTACGACGAGGCAATTACCGAACAAGAGAGCAGCGCGACGATGACCGAGTCACTCGGCGGCTCGGACGACGATCTTCTGGACGAGGCACTCGAGCTGGTCGTGCGCTCACAACTCGGCTCCACCTCGATGCTGCAACGCAAGCTGAAGGTGGGTTTCGCTCGCGCCGGACGGCTCATGGACCTCCTCGAGCAGCGCGGGGTGGTAGGTCCGTCGCAAGGTTCCAAACCGCGCGATGTCCTCATGGTCCCCGACGAGCTCGACCCCTAATAATTCCCACTCCGGTGCGCGAGCTACGCGAGCTTTGCAGAGGCCCCCTATAATGGGCGTCCCATCACGCGATGGGCGACCCGTAAAGCAGCGATCTACACGAGGCAAGGCAGGCGCGGTTACGGAACCAACCTCGATCGGCGCCCGTCTGCGATCCGCTCGGCGACAACGCCGGGTGAGCATCGAGCGGGCGGCAGAAGAAACCAAGATTCGCTCGGACTATCTCATGCGGATGGAGTCCGACGACTTCGATTTCCTCGCGCCCGCATACGTGCGGGGGTTTCTCCGCTCCTACGCCCGGTTCCTGGAGATAGATCCCGCCCCCTTGACCGGGGAGCTGGAAAGCCGTCACGGCAGCCTCAAGGCGGACACCTCCTCGATCGCTGCGATGGAGCGCCGAGTCAGCAAAGCCCCCAAGCAGCGCAAGCAATCGGGGAACTGGAGCTTGGCCGCGGTGCTGGCGGCGAGCGCCCTGCTCTTCTTGGGAGTGCTTGGACTCCTGCAAGGCCCGCAGACGGACGAGCCTCCGGGAGTGAGCCGCAACGAAAACCAGCGCGACCAGGGTGGCGGTGCCCAGGCCGAGCCGCAGGAGACGCCTTCCTCCTCGCCCAAGCCGACTCCCACCGAGACTCTGGCCTCAATCGAGGGCGTAAAGCTCGAGATCGACACCGTCCACGGTGAGTGCTGGATCGATGTCACCTCCGACGGCGCCAGCGTCTTTTCGGGAACGATCCCCATGGGAGAGAGCCGCAGCTTTAAGGCGAGCGACAAGATGACGGTGGTGCTGGGCCTTCCCTCGAGCGTCGAGCTCACCGTGAACGGACGCAACCTCGGCGTCCCCGGCGACGAGAACCCCATCACGATCCAGCTCCCCGGCGATATCGACACGCTCTGATCGCTAACAGCCCGAAGAGTTCGGACCGCTAGAGATGGCGCGCGTCGCAATGGTTACTCTCGGATGTCCCAAGAACTCGGTCGACTCCGAAAGCCTCGGGGGTCTGCTGGCATCGTCGGGACACGAGGTCTCGGACGAGTTTTCTTCTGCCGAGGTCGTGCTGGTCAACACCTGCGGCTTCATCGACGCCGCTCGCAGGGAGACGGTCCAAGAAGTCCTGGACCTGGCCGAGCTGAAAGACGAGGGGGTACTCAAGGGTCTCGTGCTGACCGGTTGCCTGGTGGCGAGAAGTGCACAGGAGCTGGCCGACTCGCTGCCCGAGGTCGATGCTTTCGTGGACTTCGCCGCTTATCCTCGAATCTCTTCGATAGTGTCGGACATCTCGGCCGGGACGCTTTCGGAGAGGATCCACGGCGACCCCGGCACCCGCTTCGATCCGGCATGGTGGGACCAAGCGCTGATCTCCACTTCCCGAGTGCGCTTCGGCCGCCTGCCCTGGTCCTACCTCAAGATTGCCGAAGGGTGCGATCGCGGATGCACCTTCTGTGCCATCCCACTGATGCGGGGACGTTTTGCATCGCGCAGCCCGGAGGTGATCGAGAACGAGGCGCGCGCCCTGGTCGCACAGGGCGTCTCCGAGCTTTCGCTCGTGAGCCAGGACTCGGTGCGCTGGGGCAAAGACCTCGGCGACGAGAGCCTCGTAAATCTGCTGGCGAAGCTCGAGCGCATCGAAGGCCTGCGCCGCATCAGGCTCATGTATCTCCACCCTCAGGGAGTGACGGAGGAACTTATCGATACGATGTTGTCGTCGGAGGTCGTGACTCCTTATTTCGACCTCTCACTCCAGCACGTGTCCTCCCGCGTGCTGCGGGGCATGGGCCGGCCGGGCAACGCCCAACGCTTCGCCGCTCTGATAGAGAGGATCAGGGCGCGCTCTCCTGTGGCCGGTGTCCGCTCGAGCTTCATCGTCGGCTTCCCCTCGGAGCAGGAGGCCGACGTCTTGGAACTCGAGTCGTTCATCTCCGAGTCGGGGCTCGACTGGATCGGCTGCTTCACCTACTCGCGCGAATCCGGGACACGCTCATTCGACATGACCGATCAGCTTCCCGAGGAGGTGATCTCCGAGCGCTTCGAGCGCATCACCCGGGCCGCCGAGGTGGCCATGGAATCCCGGGCGGCATCTCTGGAGGGCGAGGTGCTCGAGGTCCTCACAGAACGCTATGAGCGCGACGAGGACGTGTGGGTCGGACGCTCGCATCGCGAGGCTCCCGAGATCGACGGCGACATCCGCTTCGAGGCTCCGAGGCCGCCGGCGGTGGGGGACTACCTGGATGTGCTTGTGACCAAGGCGCAGGGGGCCGAGCTCGTGGGCGTTGCCGTGGCCCATTGACGCGGTGGCGGGAATGCGACGGTCGACCGTGAGCCACTCAAAGCGGTGGCTGGAATGCGACGGTCGCACGTGAGCCACCCAGAGCGCAGCCGGCGGAGGGAATGAGGGCCGAGATAGTCGGCGTCGGGACCGAGCTCCTCCTAGGCCAGATTGCCAACACCAACGCGCAGAAGATCTCCTCGGAGCTCGCCGCCGTCGGCGTCGATGTCCTCTGGCACTCGGTCGTCGGCGACAACCTCGAGCGAATCGTGAGCGTGCTCGGCCGGGCCCGTGAGCGAGCCGACGCGGTCGTCGTCACCGGGGGCCTGGGACCTACGCCCGACGACATCACCTCGGAGGCGGTCTCTTATCTGTTGGATCGCCCGCTCTGCCGCGACCAAAGATTGGCGCAGATCATCCGGCAGAAGTTCGCCGAGATGAAAAGGGCCATGCCGGAGGCGAACCTCAAGCAGGCCGACTTGCCCGAAGGCGCGGTCCCGATCGAACCTGAGGGGACCGCTCCGGGCTACTACGTCGATGCGAGTGACGCCGTGATCTTCGTTCTCCCCGGCGTGCCCTGGGAGATGGAGGCGATGCTCGAGAAGACCGTGGTGCCGGTGCTCGCACAACGAGCGGGGGCCGCGATCACGCTGAGCCGTGAGGTGGTGGTCATCGGGCTGGGGGAATCGAGCACCCATGAACTGATCAAGGACCTGGTGGAAGCTCAGACGAACCCCACCATCGCCTACCGAGCGGGGGCCGGTCGGGTGCGTGTGCGAGTCACCGCCAAGGCGCAGGACCGCGCCGCGGCCGAGGCACTGATCGCCCCACTCGAAGCCGACATCCGGGCCCGGCTCGGAGATGCCGCGCTGGGCCCAGAGGCCAGCTCTCTGTTGGAGGCGCTTGCGGTCATCTTGCGACGGCGGGGGGAGAGGGTGGCGGTGGCGGAGTCGCTGACCGGAGGCAGGATCGCGGCCGAGCTCTCCGGCCAAGCCGGCTCGAGCGACTTCTTTGCGGGGTCCCTGGTCTGCTACACGACCGCCTCCAAGGCGGCCCTCGCCCTGGTGCCGGAGGAGCTTCTCGAGCGCCGCGGCCCGGTGTCCGAAGAGGTCGCCGGGGCGCTGGCCGCAGGGGCCGCCGCCCGCTTCGACGCAGCTCTGGGACTCGGCGCCACCGGCGTCGCCGGCCCCGGCCCCCACGGCAAGCATCCGGCCGGCACGATCTGCGTAGGGGCGACCTATCGCACCGCGGTCATCACGCGCCGCCTGCGCGGCTACGGGAGCCGGAGCAACGTCATGGCCATGGCCGTGACCGCCGCCCTCGACCTCGGCCGCCGCGCGCTGTCCGGGTAGTGCTCCACCGCACTCACGGGGAGTTCATTTAGGGTGAGTGGGACTCTCCGACTCTTCTTCGCGGCCAGTGTTCCCTCAGAGCTGCTCGAGTTCGTCCAGGAACGCCTCGGTGATCTCAAAAAGGTGGTACCGCAGGCGCGCTGGACGCTTCCCGCCAATCAGCACCTCACGTTGAAGTTTATCGGCCCGACTCCCGAGGACCGGCTCGAAGAGGTGGTGAGAGCGGGGGCCGCGGTTGCGCGCGGACAAGAGGGGGCCGCGGTCTCGTTGTCGGAGCTCGGGGCCTTTCCCAGTACTCGAAAGGCTCGCGTTCTGTGGCTCGGTATCGAGGATCCCTCCGGCGTGCTGACGGGATTGGCGCAGGGTCTCGACGACGCTCTCGAGCGGCTCGGTATTGCGCCAGAGGCACGATCCTTCACTCCCCATCTGACACTGGCCCGCTTCAATGCCCCCGTGAAGCTTCCCTCTGAACTGCAGCTAGGCGGGGCCGGGTTGGCTCCTTTCGATGTGTCCGAGCTGGGGCTGTGGCGCAGCCACCTGAGCCCGAAGGGCGCTCGCTACGAGCGACTGGAGACACTGCCCTTGTCATCCGGCCGAGGTTAAGGTCGCAGGAATGTGGCCCACCCCGATCTCGCGCTCGACCCTTCGCAGCAGGCGGCTGGTGCTCGAGCCGACGTGTGACTCTCACGCCCCCGGGTTGTGGGCGGCGGTCTCGGCGTCGGTGGGGGAGCTGGCGCCGTGGATGGGGTGGGCCGTCGAGCCTCAGCGTCAGGAGACTCTCGACTTTGTGGCGTCGGCGGCTCAGAGCTGGGGCTCCTCGCTGTTCAACTTCACGATCATCTGCTCGGACGAGATCATCGGTTCGATCGGTCTCGATCACTTCGACGACGCCACCATCAGCGCGAGCATCGGCTACTGGCTCCGGTCGGACCACGCCGGCAAAGGGCTCATGAGCGAGGCCGTCGGATCGGTGGTCGCTTTCGCCTTTACCGACCTGACGCTTCATCGCATTTGGCTGCATGCCGGGGTAGACAACCTCGGCAGTATCAGGGTCGCGGAGAAGACGGGTTTCCTGCGCGAGGGACGGCTGAGGGAATCGGGCCGCGGCGTCCACGGTTGGCACGACGTTTACGTCTACGGTTTGCTCGAGTCCGACGAGCGGCCGCGAGTGGTCTGAGAGGAGCAAAAGTGGCACACGACATTCATCCCGAGACGCGCATCGGGCACGTGCATCTGAAGGTCTCGGATATTCAGGTCTCGGAGGCTTTCTACCGGGACGTCCTGGGTTTCGAGGTGACTGCCCGCTATGGCTCGGACGCGGTGTTCATGTCGGCCGGCGGCTATCACCACCACATCGGCCTCAACACTTGGCAGAGCAAGGGGGGCCGGCCCCCACCGGCCCGCTCCACGGGACTCTTCCATCTTGCCATCCTCTACCCGAGCCGCAAGGAGCTGGCGAGGGCGGTCGCCGCGGTGCTCGAGGCGGGCGTCGCTCTCGACGGTGCCTCCGACCACGGCGTGTCGGAGGCGATCTACCTGCACGATCCCGACTTCAACGGCATCGAGCTCTATTGCGACCGCGCGCGAGAAGAGTGGCCGCGTGACCCCGACGGCGGCGTGGGCATGGTGACCGAGTCGCTCGATTTGAACGCCCTTCTGGCCGAGGCCTAACGACTTTTTCCCCGTAGCCCGCGTTCAGAGCGGCTTGTAGCGAAAAGATCGACCGCCGACGGCCTCCGCAGGTCGCCCCCTCAAGTTTTCCCCGCCGGAGGCCGATTCTCCTCACAGACCGGGCGCGCCGTGCTGCCCGGCAGGGATCCACAGAGGGGAAATTGAAGCTACATTCTCCGCTTTTCCGCCTCGGGCGAGTCTCCGGGCGATTCGGGCGCGTCGCTGTCCGCGAGGACGGCTTCAGCCTGATCGAGGCCGTCGCCTCGATCCTGATCGTGATGATATTCATGGGCGCCTCGGCGGCGACCCTGATCTCCGGGTACCGTGCGGTCCGGCAGACCAAGTACTTCCAGCAGGGCACCGCGCTGGGCAACCGCGCCATCGAGGGCGCGCGCGATGTGGCATACGACCGGCTGGGCATGCTCAACTCGGACCTCGCCGGCGACACGGACATCCTGAGTGCCTGCGCCGGCCTCGCAAGTCCCGGCGACTTCTACGACCCCGGTGGCGGGGCCCTCACCTGCGAGCGCATCGTCTCGGCCGACGGCGGCGTCGACGTTATGAACCACATCCAAACCGAGACGGTCGAAGGCAAGCCCTTCACGATCAAACGCTACGTGACCTGGGTCGACAACGACGATCAGGGGGGGCCGGGCCAGGACTACAAGCGCTTCTCGGTGGTGGTGGAGTGGGACGACAGCGGCACCACCGACCGCTTCGAGACCTCAACCTTCGTATCGCGCGCCCGGCGGGGGTTACCGGTGCCCAAGTTCGAGCTCACGCCTTCAGCTCAGACTAAGCAGGTCGAGCAGGGTCAAAGCGTCACCTTCGCCCATTCGATCGAGAACCTCGGTATCGTGGACGCCTACGACATCGAGATGCCGGTGCCGCTGGGATGGGGAATCCAGTTCTATGCTGATGATGACCTCGACGGCGAGATCGGTGTCTACGACCCGTCCTTCGACGAGCTCCTGACCGACACGAACGGCACGGGCACGCCCGACACCGGCAACGTGGCGACGAACGGCGTCACCTATATTCTCGCCGTCGTTACCGTCTCCGCCGCACAACCGAACGGTGCTGTAGACGTGCCTTTGACCGCCACCTCGGGAGTGAACGACGAGGTGACCGAGGTTAGCGCCAACAGGGCCCAGGTCGGCCCGGTGGGGATCGCGTTATACCTGCATCACAACCCGAGCCCCCCGGTGGGAGACACCACGGCTCCGGCCCAGGACCAGATGCGCATGAACATCACGGCGCCGACGGCGACGACGCTCTACAAATACTCCACCAACTTCTACAACCCCACCACGCCCGTCTACCCGGGCCGTTACCTGGAGCGCCAAGCCGCGACTCCTTTGCAAGATGAATCCCCGCCGCCGGCGGCCAGAGGAGTTCGGATGGTCAACTGGGAGTACCAGGTCCCCACAAGCACTCTGTTCGAGGGCGATGGAAGTGTGAGACTGTGGGTGGCGTCCCGCGACCAGAACTGCGCAGGCATCTCTCTCCACTACTACATCCGCCGCAGACCCCCCAATAACTCAAATAGCCTAGCGCAAACAACGCTGCTGTCGGAAGGTGACATGACCGTTCCCGCCGGTGGCTCTCCTCCTTGTGCTTTCACCCAAGTGGATGTCCCCTTTACGATGACGGCCGTCACGATTCCGACCAACAACTGGATCGAGCTCAAGGTGGTGGTCAACTCGGCCTCCGCCGATCATGCGCTGGTGGCCTACGACACGACCGCCTATCCTTCGTTCCTCTCCCTGCCGCAGGTGACTCTGTGAGGCGGCTCCTCGACGACCAGCGCGGCCTGACACTGCCCGAAGTCCTGATCGCAATGGTCATTACCGGCGTAGTGACCTCGGTGCTGCTGATGGGTACCGTGTCGGTCTACCGAGGGCACAACTTCACTCAGCAGGACTCTGCAAGTCTCGGCGCGCTGCGCACCTCACTCGATCGCTTCGAGAAGGAAGTCCGACAGGCGCGCATCATGTACAACGATTCGACCGACAAGCTGGTCCACGTCTGGGTGGACTACGACCGTGACAACCAGCAGGATCCGGTCGAGAGGATCCTGTGGGAGATAGAAGATCTTGGCTCGAACCGCGCTCAGCTGACCCGCGACACGGAGGGTTCTGATCCCGTCGTGGTTTCGAGAAACCTGGTGTTCGACGCTGCGGCGGCGGACTTCGAGTACAACAACGCCGTCGTGGAGGAGGCTTCGATGATCACGGTCCAATTCGTGGCTCGCGCCGCGGGGTCACTGGCGGGAGAGAGAACCGTTACTACGAGGGTAAGGCTGCGCAATGCGAGCTTTTAGAACAATCACGCTTCGCCGGAGGAGTCGCCACCTGCTGGGAGATGAGCGAGGGATGGCCCTGATCATGGTGATCGGGACCGCCGGCGTGCTCGCCATCATTACCGGTGTCATTGCGGTGCAGAGCGTCTCGAACCTGAGACAGGCGGGAACCGAGCGCGCCTTCGAGCGCTCTCTGCACGTCGCCGACGCCGGCATCGATCACATGCTGTTTCGGATCCGCCAGCAGAAACAGGCCGACCAGACCGACCTCACTACGGGCGAGCCCACTCCCGGCCCGTTCGCTTCCGTCGATGAGGAACGACAGTGGGTGCTCGACCAAGCCGACACCGCTTATGCCTCAGATCCCGACCGTCTCGTCACCACACGCGAGGGCGACTGGATCGCGATGCGACCCCAGGGTACGCCGTTGGTCTACTCGGTGGGCTATGTCCCCAGCTACGATGATCAGCGCAAGATACGCGTCGTGCGCGCCGAGTACGACTTCGCCCCGTTTAGCCCCACCACCGCGATCCTGACCGACGGCGAGCTGGAGCTCAACGGAAACCCGATAGTCGATGGAAGCGGTCCCAACGTTCACGGCAACCGCGACGTCAGCGTCATCGGCGGGTCGGTGGACATCGGTGGCTTCGTGTCCTCGAGCGGCAACTTGACCGGGTCTCCCAACGTCGGCGACCCCGACAACACCGGCGGAGGCAGGCCGCGTATCGAGGTGCCCGACATCGACCCGCGCGCCAACTACGCGATGAGCGAATACGACCTCTGCCCCGACGGCACCGTGCGGACGGGCCCCAACTACGACGCCGTGAGCTTGGACGTATACGGCCAACCGGCCGTGGCCAACGCCACCACGACTCCGTGCGACGGCAGCATTCTGGCCGATAACAGCGATTTCAGGAACTGGGAGAAGCAGGGTGACGATGCCTCCCAGGGCGCGCTGTGGACCTATAGAGGCAACGGTCCTGGTCAGTATGACGGCGTCTACTACATCTACCTCGGCAGCGCCCGCATTCCGGGCAGCCCCGGCGCGGACGTGGATCCCTGGGAAGTGACGATATTCGCGGAGGCGTCGGGCACGGGGCCGGACGAGCCGGACTGCCCCCACACCGGCGGGGACATCGACGTCAGCGGAGGTGCCACGATGGTCTTTCACGACAAGGGGGAGAGCCTCGGCTTCGTCGCCGGCCGCGATTTGGAGATCTCGGGAACCCCGGGTAGCGGCTTCAACTTCATCGGTGTTCACGCCGCCCACGAGCAGTTCGATGTAAGGGGAAATGCCAGAATGGAGGGAGCCGTCCTCGCCAACGACTCCTGCGACACCCCGGGCTCCCCTGTCAGCAACTCCGCGGTGGGAGGCAACGTCGAGGTCACGTACGATGGCGCCTCCGTGCCCCTCGGGAGCAACATCCGCACGACCCTGTGGCTCGAGATCTAGAAGCTCAGATAGCGACCGGGTCTAGCTTTCCGAGGCTTCCGGGCGCTCAGGAGGAACCATTAGAGCCACAGCCGTAAGATCGGAGCGGAGGTAGGCGAGGTCCTCACGTATCTCTCGCCGCTGTTGAGCGAGGTCACCTCTCACGCCGGCCAGCTCACCCCTGATCCCGGTTGTGAACGACTCGAACATTCCCAGCATCTCGGTTCTCGAGGCGAGAAAATCCTCCCGAGTGACCACCGTCGCGGACAACTTCTCGAGGTTGCCCTCGATGCGGTTGAGCCGAACCCACATCAGCGTCGCGACCCCACCCAGCACGACCGTCAAGAATGCGGTGGAGATCAACTCGAAGGTGTCCATGCCCCTATCTTAAGGCGACGTCTACAGCCTCAACAGTGGCGCGCGCCACATTTCAGCCGATCAAGTCCTCGAAATCAGGGGGCGGTCAGTGCCGGCTCGTCCAGTGTCAGTGTGCGCTCGTCGGCGTCGAGTGTGACCCCGGCCCCCAGAGGCGTTGTCACCAGATGTTTTCCGTGCCCGAGAGGCAGCCCGTAGAGAACGGGCACATCCAAGGGTTCGAGATAGCGCTCGAGCACGTCCTCGATCGACAGCATCTGCGGGAAGTCGGCTGCGTTCTCCTTCCAGTCGCAGTCGATAAGCTCACCGACGACCACCCCCACAACATCTTTCAGCATCCCAGTCTGAGTCATCTGATTAAGGATCCCGTCGATGTACCACGCAGGCGCATGGACATCCTCGAAGAAGAAGACTTTGCCTGAGAGATCGATCTGCCACGGCGTACCGATCGTCTGACCCAACAGCCACAAACAACCTCCTACCATCTCTGCGCAGACGCGGCCCCGGGACAACGCGCGCAGATAGTCGTCGTCGGGACGACGCGGGACCACTCCCAGTGCATCCGTCGAGGTGAGTGCGCGCAGCAGATGGTGCTGCACGAATTTGCGCTGATCACGGTCGCGCTCCGAGTCGTCCACCCCGGCCAATCCGGGACCGTAGAAAGTAACGAGCCCGGTGTGATGTCGGATGGCGGCGTGCAGTGCGGTGATGTCGGAGTAGCCGACGAAGGGCTTGGGGTTTTGCGCGATGACACCGAAGTCGAGATGGGGAATGGTCTGCGCCGCCCCGTAGCCTCCCTGCAAGCACTGCACGACGTCGACATCGTCGTCTGTGAACATCGCCATCACATCGGCGGCGCGTTGAGTAGGATCGCCGGCGGCCCAGCCGTCGCGCGCATAGATGCCCGGCGCTGTCTTGACTCGGTAGCCCTGCGCCTCCCACCACTCGACGCCCCGCAACACGTCGGAGCGGTTGTGATAGGGCGATGCGGGCGCAGGCACGCCGATCGTCCCCCCCGGCGGTAAGGGCGCAGCTTTCAATGCCGGTCCTTTCTGTCTTGAAGAGGAACGGACGAGAGCTCCTTTACGAAGCCGCAGAGCTCGTCGACCGCCGCTTGGAACAAAACGCGCCCCTTCTCTGAGGTCGCCTTCGTGGCGTCGCCCTGCACTCCCGAAGAGGAGAAGGAAGACCACCACGGCATCAACTTCAGGGGCCCGTCGGACCAATCCATCCAGGCATGTTCGGTCTCGGGATAGCCCCGCTCGTCGACGGCATTGTCCATTGCGACTGCCTCGGGGTCGAGATGCAGATAGATCGAGGTTTCGAGCTCGCATGCGTGAGCCATTCCGCCGCGCGAGGACGTTCGAGTCTGCTCGATGACGACGGCGCTTTCGGGAGTCGTGAGATAGAAGGTTGCTGCGACCAATGCATGCGGGTGCTCGACGACGGCGAGTCTGGCCGCCATCTCGACGAGGTTCTGGTTCGAGCCGTGGCCGTTGACGAGAAGCACTCGATTGAAGCCGTGCCGCACGAGCGATGATGCGACGTCGGTGCAGTACCGGCAGAACACATCCCAGGTGATGGTGACGGTGCCGGGAAAGTCGATGTGGTGGGGGGAGTATCCGTGCACTACCGGTGGCAGCAGCACGGTCTCGTCTGCGAGCCGGGTTGCGCTTGCACGGCAGATCGCCTCGACGATCTTGACGTCGGTGTCGATGGGGAGGTGGGGGCCGTGATCTTCGAGCGTCCCGATGGGCACGATGGGGATGCGGGCCTCGCGCGCGGCCCGTTTGACCTCGGGCCAGCTCAGACGCCCATACTCGAGAGGCTCGCTCCACACCATGCGAGCACTATCCCGCGCCGCGGGGCTCCGGAGGCGGCTTTCGAGCGGGACCACCCGAGGTTTGGTACGAAACGCGGGCTATAGGCGCGTTTGGTACCAAAGCTGCAAGAGGTCCGGCCCGGGAATCGGCTAGAATCACCCTCCCGTAACCACAGTGACGAAAGTTGGCCCAAATCCGAGGAGTCGAACATGCGTTCGATACAATCCCGGCAAGGTAGGTG
>JALZJN010000021.1 GCA_030859735.1 Actinomycetota bacterium | reverse complement strand
CACGGATGCGGCAGGCGAAGAATGTCCTGAAGTTGATATTCGACGAAGCGGTGCGTAACGGCTACCTTGCCAGAACTCCTGTGGAGGCTATTCGCCTTCCAAGATCTCAGAAGCGTGAGATGAGCGTTCTCTCGGCGAGTCAAGTTTCCCAGCTGGCGTCCAAAGTCCCGGAGAGATACCAGGCGTTGATCCTGTTGCTTGCCTACGGTGGGGTGCGCTGGGGAGAAGCCGTGGCCCTGCGACGTGGGCGACTCAACCTGCTGAGAGGACGCGTGGAGGTTGTGGAAGCGGTCTCGGAGGTCAATGGAGTGCTTCATTTCGGCTCTACCAAGACGCATCAGGCACGGTCCGTTGCGCTTCCCTCGTTCCTTCGAGACTTGTTTGCAACGCATGTCCAAAGGTTCGTCCAAGAGGACGCAAATGCGTTCGTCTTCACTACCAAGAACGACACTAATCTTCGGATTGCAAACTTCAGGCAGCGCGTATGGTGGCCGGCGCTCGACGCTGCCGACCTATCTCGTTCGGTGCGGATTCATGACTTGCGGCACACATGCGCTTCTATGCTCATTGCAAGAGGCGCGCACGCGAAGGCAATCCAACAGCATCTTGGTCACTCATCGATCTCCGTCACCTTTGATGTTTACGGCCATCTCCTACCTGACGAGCAAGAACGAATCGCCGTCACCCTCGACGAGATTTACGATTCGGCGAACCCTCCGCACGCTGAGCGGGAGTCAACGGGGCCCGAGTTGGCAGTGGTTTCGGAAGACGAGACTTAGGCCCATCTGCTGACCGCCGAGGTGAAATTGCTTGACACTCTCTTAACTGAGCAGCCGCCGTGCTACCGCCTTGAAAGGTCCGTTCAGGGTGCCCCGAGCGTGTTCGAGCAGGACCGAATAGTGGTAACCGGCTGGGCAAACGCGTTCGAACGGTGGTGGCTGGCTTTGAACGTTTGGGATTCCGGCGCGGCCCAAACGCGGCCCAGATGGCATATCGGGCGTGGTGCATACCCGCCGATGCATCCGCGGCTCCGCTATTGCCGCGGTGCTCGAGCTGACCTCAGCGCCCCGAACACCTTGCGGGCGTCTTGGCCGGTGGTGGCCCGTCGGCAGGGATGGTCGAAGCGAGCCGCTGACCTTGGCAACATGTTGGTCGGCCTCGGTGAGCCTCTGGGGGAAAGTCATCATCTCGCGCTCTGGCGCATGTAGGCCCCTCTTGTCATCGAGATCGCCGCGCGCATATGAAAGCCGCGTTGGGCGGACTCGATGCTGGAGCCCGATTTGGGGTCCGACTATTCTGGCTCCGTCGGCTCGATAGTCACACGGCAAGTCGCATCAGTCAGCGGCAACAGCACCTGTCCATTGGACAGCGCGAGGTTGAAGGACTTGACCTCCCCGGCCACCTGCACGCGGACGATCCCGGACACGGCCTCGGAGTCTCCTTCCTTGGTGATCCTCTGCACTACGACCTTGAGTTCCCCCAGAGCGATTGCCCCCCCATTGCTGAGTGCTGGCTCGAATATCGCGCGACGCAGAGATGGAAACGCAGGTATCACCCCAGTAGCCGTGTGTAGCCTTCTTGTTCCGTCGCTGTATTCCAGCAACACTTCGCTCATTGATTCGCGCCCACTCGCGGTGACGGCGAAGAACGTCCGACCTTGGCCGTGATCCTCGCGCACTTCGATAGTCAGACGACGGGCAAAACTACCGGTGCGCGCCATGACGATGGTCATGACGACGATGGCCGCGCCCACGAACAGGGCTCCGCCTCGGAGCAAGGGAGCTTCCCAAATGACTAGCCCGTGCAGCAGGATGGCAGACAGAAAAAGAAGGAAGATAGCTCCGAGGAGCAGGGGGTGCCCCAGGAGACGGGAAGTGGTAGCTGGCAGATGCTCGCCCTTGCGCCGGCTTGCAATCAGCAACAAAACCGGGAAGATCCCAGCCACGAGGGATACTCCTATTGTTCCTACGAAGCCGAGGAGGCCGGCAAAAGAGCCGGAGTCTGTTAGAAGAATCCACTCTGTGATCGCAAAAGCCACAAAAATCGGCAGCGCTCCCAGAGCGAAGCGGCCGCGCTTGCCGAAGAGAAAGCGCCGAGCACCCTGCAGCCGGCTGGAGAATGGCCTCCTCTCCGCGGACCGGGCTTTCGACTCATCGTCTCCGGCCAAAGCCGTCCAGATCTCTGCCGGAACCTCCCGTCCCCGGCGCGTGCCCATGCGAGTCGCGTACCTTGGGTCGCCTTCGTGACTCACCTCTTGTACGAGCCCCTGCTCCATCAACGCCTCCAGCTTGATACGAATCGCTTCCTCCTCTTCGCCGGTGTAGGCGGCAGCGTCCCGCAGGGAGACCTCCCCCCGGCGCATGATCCAGACAACAAGCTCGGCCTCGGGATCTGCCAGCAGCAATAGACCGGCCGCACTCAATCCCGCGGTGTCCCATTGCCCTTCGGTCTTTACCCGCAGTGAGGAGGAGACCCGAAGCCGAGCGCTTTGGCGGGTTGCATCAACGACTTCGATGGCAAGCGTGTGCCCGCGGCCACGCAGACTAGGAAACTCGTTGAACAATGGGGACGGAGCGGTCGGCAGCAGGATCTCCCAAACTCCGCCCGGAGTCGTCTCTTCCATGAATGTGCGCCCGTTCATTTCGACCTCTAGCCGAAACTCTGGGGCTCCGCCTCGCATCCCGAGGTACACCACACCGATGCGCAACCCGTCCTTGGCGAGCCTCCGCTGTCGCTCATCGAACATCAACGTCGCCCGCCGGCGAGGCAGCATAACCATGGGCGTCGACTCCGACGGCAGCCGCTCGCGAGTGAGTCCGGATAGCGCGAGAGTGAAGTGGATCGAGCCCATCCCCATCCCAAGAATCACGAACACCGTCCCTAGCACCGATACGACGGGGCCGACTTCCCTTGCCAGCGGAGATAGGACCGTTCCCGACTCGCCGGCGAGGATCGAAGGTGCTACAGCTCCGCCCACGCCCAGGACGAAGAGTGAGTAGAGGATCAGCGCGGTGGCCTGAGCGGCGACGCAGCCCC
>JALZJN010000312.1 GCA_030859735.1 Actinomycetota bacterium | reverse complement strand
TGAAAAGTCAGTCAGGACCTCAGGTCCCGATCGACGGCATCGACTAGAGTCATCCCCGGTCGGTTCCGGACACCCTCGCTCAGCGCGAGATCCCACACCCGGATTAATACGCCTGCATCGACTGCGGTCATCGCTGGCGCAACGAGAAGGAACACACCGAGCCCCATGTCTCAGGAGGCTTGGCCTCGACCACCAATCTCAAGTGGCGCTGCTATGGGTGCCATCGCAAGAAGACGGCAGAGGATCGCACGAGTGGGAAGCTCACACCTCCCGACCCGGAGGCCGGGCGGGGTCCGCCGGGGCCGTGACCGCCGAGCAGCATGTCGTATGGCTGGACTCGCGACTACATGAGTGCCTTCAGAAAGCGATATGTACCTTTGGGGTAGAGACCAGATACCTTCACGCAGACCAGATCACCGGGCCGGCTCTCATGTCCAACTGGGGCCGTCGGTGTCCTCTCTAGACATGTCGGGTTCGAGGAAGATGCTCAGCGTCACCAGGGTGTTGCGCCGTACCCTTGTGCCCGCTTGCGGTGTCTGAGCAACGATTACTCCCTCACCGGCGCCGGTGGCTCGATCAGGCCGGACAACTCTGTTCTGACCCCTGCATCGGCCGCGATCTCGAATCGCTGTGATGCGGGTTGCCCGTGAAGTCCGGGACGAACACATAGCGGGTTGGACGTTTCCTGGGACCGCGCAACCACCTCTCCAGCGCATCTTGGATGGCACCGAACAGCGCGAGCAAGAATGAGTGCACATGTAGGAGTATGCACAGCATGAAGGGCGGCAGCCGCGAGCCGGCGAGAGAGGTACCCCCCTCGCTGGCATGGCTCGTCGAGGAGCCGGGCGGCCAACTGTGGTTGCGGGACCTGCCGTCGTTGGTTTCCGAGTGCTCGGAGCAGTGGCAGCTTCTCGTCGGACGGCCTTTTGCAGGGAATGTCTCCTTCGTTGCTCCTGCGACTACAGCCGGCGGCACAGAGGTCGTGCTGAAGATTGGCTTCCCCCATCCGGACTCCGAGCACGAAGCGGCCGCTCTTGCGCTGTGGGAGGGTCGGGGAGCCGTGCGCATACTCGACTACGACTGGGAACGGCGAGCCCTATTGCTTGAGCGATGTATCCCCGGCAACAATCTATGGGGAGAGTCCGAGAATGTTGCCACCGAGGCGCTCGCCGGAGTGCTGGAGGAGTTATGGGAGACTCCAGGTTTGCGAGGGTCCTTCCAGGCGTTATCGAGTGCCGCTCGAGTCTGGGCCGAAGATCTTCGCGCCGCGTACGAAAAGGTGGAGCGTCCCTTTGAGAAGGAGATATTCGAGGAAGCGATCGCCTTCTTGGCGACTGTGCGCGAGCCTCGAAGCGATGACGTGATCCTGCATCAAGATCTTCACGGGGGTAACGTCTTACGCCAAGGCGATGGCTGGGTGGCGATCGACCCGAAGCCTCTCGTTGGGGAGCGGGCATTCGACTTGACGTCGTATGTGAGAGACCGCCGGGACGAGCTGGCGTCGGAGCCGGACGCCGAGAAGATCGTTCGCACGAGGTTGGATCGCCTCTCTTCGAGGTTGGACGTGGACCGAGAGAGCGCGCGCGGATGGGCACTGGCCCATGCACTCGCGTGGGGGTTCGACGACGACGGCAACTTCTATCCGGACCACGTCCTGGCCGCCCGCCTCATCGCCCGTTGTTAAAGCGTCGAGTAGGCACCGCTCACAGCCACGGAGGCCTTGCTATGCCGCGATAGCCGGCCATCACCTGAAGGCCCCCCAGGCCCCCTTCATCGAGCAGGGCCCGCAGAGCGTGGCGGCGTGACAGCGCCCGTACCGCTTCGGCCCCCTTCCTTTCTGCCAGCGCGATTGTGTGAGAGTCCTGCAGGCGGCGATCGATCTCTGCGGCTCCGAGCGCTCGCAACACCTTTGCCTGCCGTACTGGGCCTGCGACCTCCAGTTTCCCCCGACGTAGAGCCGAGCCGATCGTGTCCCAGTTGACGTGCGCGGTGATGTCGCGTTCGCCGGGAGCGGCCAGCAGGTCGCTGCTCGGTCCCGCTCCCGAGTAGGACACCAGCGTCTGCCGACCCGAGCCTTCGTAGCCGTAGTCGATCAAGGACACAACGCCGCGCTCTATCAACAACGCAATTTGTTTCGCCATGCGGATCGCATCGAGCCCCACCTCACAGCGCTCGCCGTCTCCGAGGTGACGTCCATAGGACTCGAGCACCCCGGTCGACAGGGAACCCGGAACTTCATTCAAGTCGCCGTCGACGTGGATCTCACGCAGAACTCCGCGGACTCGCTCGATCACGTGCACCGGCAGGTTATCGAGCACCTCGACTGCGATCACGAAGTGTGCGGAACCAGACGATATGTCGTCGAGCGTACGGCTCCAGCTCACACGCGAGAAGTTCGAAAGCCGCTGCCGCTGCCGCTGCTCGACTTCTTCCACCCGCTCCACCAGCCGGTAGGACAGGGGCATAGTGGCCGACTCCAGGATGGCCGCGGCGAAACCGGCCTCGCCGCCCCCGATCTCGACGACGGTGAAGGGGTCGGGGAGCCCGCAGAGCTCCCACACCTGCTCCAAGGCCCGTGCCCACAGCTCTCCGAAGGCCGGGTCGAGCTCCGCCGAGGTCAGGAAATGTCCGGCCCTGCCCGTGCGCACTGCGCCCGACGAGTAATAGCCGTGCTCGGGGTGGTAGAGGGCGAGCTCCATGAAGTCCCGAAAGCTCAGGGGGCCGCGCTCGGCGATCACTCGCCTGAGAGCTCTCTTCAGACTGAGCCCCGTTCAGCGGGGCTAGGACTGCACCAAACGTCCGGGTCCACGTCGGCGGCTAGGCCCCCTCCCTGGGAGCCGCCTTGGGCACTTTCGCCCGGGCTTTCACCGCCGCCGCCCGCATCTGCTCGTACCAGGCCCGCTTGTCGGCGTAGGTGTGGACGTTCGCGAGCGCGGCCTCGCTGACGCGGACCACCTCTGAATGCCGGGCCCGGTCCCCGTAGAGCGCGATCAACCGGTCGTAAGGGCCGGTGGCATCGAAGCCGGCCGCCACGGCCTCCTCGTAGAGCGCGCAGGCCCCCTCGGGGTCGCCAATCTGCTCCAGGTTCTGCCCCCGCTGGAACTTCCTCACAATGTCCTGCGGCTCCATGGCGGTTATGCAACCACATCGAGAGGCCCTGCTGGCCGGGGAGCGCCGAAGCCGGGTCCGGGGGGCGCGGGAGTGTCCCGGCCGCGGGCCTATCCTTGAGACGACAGATCGACAATCGTGACCGACGACTAGTAAGGAGTGGCGCCATGGCGCTCGGATACTCGGGAGACCTCTACATACTTGCCTTCGACCACCGGGGCTCGTTCCAGAAGAAGATGTTCGGCATACAAGGAGAGCCCACCGCCGAGCAGAGCGAGACCATCGCGGACGCCAAGAGGGTGATCTTCGAGGGTTTCCTCACCGCTCTCGGCGAGGGCGCCCCGCGCGATGCAGCAGGGCTCCTGGTCGATGAGCAGTTCGGCGCAGACGTCGCCAAGGAGGCCCACAAGGAGGGCCTGTTGCTGGCGATGCCGGTAGAGAAGAGCGGGCAGGACGAGTTCGACTTCGACCACGGCGACGACTTCGGGGCTCACATCGAGGAGTTCGACCCCGCCTTCTCGAAGGTGCTCGTGCGCTACAACCCCGAAGACGATCAAGAGATGAACCGGCGACAGTCGGAGCGGCTCAAGAGACTCTCGGACTGGCTGCACGACAACGACCGCAGGTTCCTGTTCGAGCTTCTGGTGCCGGGGACGGAAGTCCAGATGCAGCAAGTGGGAGGCGACTCGGACCGCTACGACCAAGAGGTCCGCCCCGGGCTCATGCTCGCCGCCATACGCGAGCTGCTGGCGCAGGGGATCGAGCCCGACATCTGGAAGATCGAAGGCCTCGATAAGCGCGAGGACTGCGAGGCGATCTCGGAGCTGGTGCGTTCGGACGGTCGCTCGGGGGTGGTTTGCGTGGTGTTGGGTCGCGGCGCCGACGACGCTGCGGTCGATCACTGGCTGAAGCAGGGGGCGGGCGTCCCCGGCTACGTCGGTTTTGCGATCGGTCGCACGATCTGGTGGGATGCGCTCAAGGGCTACCTGGCCGGCGACGTCTCCCGCGAGGACGCCGCGGCGCAGATCTCCGCCAACTACCGGCGCTTCATCGCGACTTACCAGAGCTGAGCTTCCACACGGCCCTCGTGGCGCTGGCGCTGATGGCGGCGGCTCCGGCACCGCTTGCGGCCCAGACCTCCGATGAGCGCGGCGCCATCCAGGAGCTGCTGGATGCTCGCGCCGCGGCCTACCTCGAGGGCGACGAGCAGGCCTTCGTTCAGGCACTCTCGACGGATTCGTCCGCGTTCAGGGCGCGACAGCGTGACTTCTTCGCCTGGAGCCAGAGCGTGCCGTTCGCCTCCTACGAGCTCGCCGCCGACTGGGAGCGCGCGGGCGACCTCGCCCGGCCCCCGGACCGTGCTCGCTATCAGGGGGCCGAGGACGTGGTCATCGCGATGGTCGAGGAGCGCTACCGGATCGAAGGCTTCGACAACCGCCCCGCAGTGGAGGAGTACTACTTCACCTTCGTGAAGCGCTCGGGGGAGTGGCGCATCGCCGAGGACACAGACCTCGACGAGCTCGGTCTCTTCTCGGTGCGTCACCTGTGGGATTTCGGGCCGGTCGAGCTGCAGGAGGGCGACCACTTCTCGATGATGCGCCATCCCTGTGGGGTGGGGCTCACCTGCGTCGAGCTGCCGGCGGACCTGTTGGCGACCGCCGAGCAGGCGCTCGATCAAGTGGATCAGGGATGGAGCGTGCCGTGGCGCCACCGGGTGCTGATCTATGTGCCGGCCTCGGCCGACGAGCTTGCCCGCATGATCCAGGCGACGTTTCCCCTGGACAACTTCGTCGCCTTCGCCTACTCGACCTACGAGGCCGGGGAGGGCTACGACCTCACGGGGTATCGCATCATGCTGAACTGGGAGCAGATCCAGGGCCGGGACGACGCCTATGTACGTTCGGTCCTCGCTCACGAGCTGCTCCACATCGCAACCCGGCCGGTGACCGGGCCGTTCGTCCCGACCTTTGTCGAGGAGGGGCTCGCCGAGCACGTCGCTCAGGCCGCCAACTCGGCCCGGCTGTCGTTTCTCGAGGCCGAGGTCGCGGCCGGGCGCTTTGACGGCGAACTGCCGCGCGACTTCGAGTTCCTGACCGGGGACGGTACCGATATCTATCGCAGCTATCAGGAGGGGCTGGCCGCCGTCGACTTCTTCGCCGAGCGCTACGGCGAAAGGCGCCTCGCCCGCTTCTACCTTCGTCTGGGGCGAGTTGAGTTCGCCCCGGGGACCTCCTCCTACCACGTGGGCCGGGCGCTCGAGGCGACCGTCGGCAGCGACTATGACACCTTCGAGCGGGCGTGGACGGATAGCATCACCGACTGACATGGGTGCTCTACAAGGGGACGGCAGCAAGGACGGCTTCGCCCTCGCCAAGGAGGCGGAGGCCCAGGGCGCGGTCGCGCTCGTCGTCGAGGGCAGGGCGCGCGACCTCGCCTTCGTCCCGCCCGCCGAAGCGCAAACCGAGGTCGTAACCGCCACCGAGGAGCCCGGCCGCGAGATAGTGAGGCACTCGGCGGCACACGTCCTGGCCCAGGCCGTGCTGCGGCTTCAGCCGGAGGCGAAGTACGCCATCGGCCCCCCTATCGCCGAGGGCTTCTACTACGACTTCGAGGTCGAAAAGCCCTTCACGCCCGAGGACCTCGAGGCGATCGAGGCTGAGATGAGGGCGATCGTCGAGGACAACCAGCGCTTCGAGCGCTCGGAAGTGAGCCGGGAGGAGGCGCTCGAGACATTCTCGGACCAACCGTACAAGCTCGAGATCATTGCGGGCGTGGCCGAAGGCGCCGACGCGCTCGAACAGCAGGGGGCCGAGGGCGAGATCATCTCGATCTACCGCAACCTCGACCCTTCGAGCGGTGAGGTCGCCTTCACCGACCTGTGCCGCGGCCCCCACCTGCCCGGGACCGGGCGTATCAAGGCGTTCAAGCTCACTCGCTCGGCGGGCGCCTACTGGCGCGGGGATGAGAGCAAGCCGATGTTGCAGCGCATCTACGGGACCGCGTGGGAGTCGAAGGACGCGCTCGCCGCCCACCTCCACCGTCTCGAGGAGGCGGAGCGGCGCGACCATCGCCGTCTCGGGCGTGAGCTCGAACTCTTCCACCTCGATGTCACCGCTCCCGGAATGCCTTACTGGCTGCCCAAGGGGCTGCGGGTTCTCAACCAGCTACTCGCCTTCTGGCGCGAAGAGCATGAAAGCCGCGGGTATCAGGAGATCGCCAGCCCTCTTGTCAATGACAAGGCTCTGTGGGTCAGGTCCGGTCACTGGGACCATTACGTCGACAACATGTTCGTGATCCCCATAGACGAGACCACGACCTACGCGCTCAAGCCAATGAACTGTCCCAACGCCATGATCGTCTACAACCTGAAGTCCCGGAGTTACAGAGACCTTCCGCTGCGGTTGTCCGACGCCGACATCCTCCATCGCTACGAGCGCTCCGGCACGCTTCACGGTCTGCTGCGCGCGCGCCGCATGCAGCAAGACGACGCTCACATCTTTATCTCACCCGATCAGATCAAAGATGAGTACGAGTGCATCTTCGAGATATGTGATCGCTTCTACGGAATCTTCGACCTCAGCTACCGGCTCCGCCTGGGCACCAGGCCCGATTCCTACATCGGTGATCTCCAGACGTGGGATGCGGCCGAGGACGAGCTCCGGGCGATCCTCGACGATCGCATGGGCCCGGAACGCTATGTCATCGAAGAGGGAGGGGGTGCCTTTTACGGTCCCAAGATCGACATCCTGATGGACGATGCACTCGGGCGTTCGTGGCAGATGGGCACCATTCAGCTGGATTTCCAACTCCCGCGCCGCTTCGACTGCGAGTACGCGGACCGAGATGGACAAAGACGCACGCCGGTGGTCGTTCACAGGGTTATCTACGGAAGCCTCGAACGCTTCTTCGGCATCCTCATCGAGCATTTCGCCGGAGCTTTTCCGACCTGGCTCGCACCCGTGCAAGCCGTGTTCATCCCGATCGCGGATCGCCACGTCGAATGCGCGCGTGCCTTCGAGGCCAAGCTCAGAGCCCGCGCCATTAGAGCCGAAGTTGACGACTCCGACGACAGCATGGGGGCGAAGATCCGCCGCCATCAAATGCAGAAGGTCCCCTACATGCTCGTGGTGGGCGATGACGAGGTAGCGAGCGAGACCGTTTCGGTCAGGCAACGTTCAGGGCGAGAGAAAAGAGGCGTGCCGGTGGACGATTTCGCCGCAGTGCTCGCGTCCGAGATCGCCAAGCGGGCACTCGAGCCGTCCCTCTAGGTGCAGCATCTGTGGAGCCCATGGCGCATGGAATACATGTCCCGCAGCTCTGAAGACTCACAAGGCTCCGGCGGCTGCATCTTCTGTGACCACCTTGCAGCCAACGACGACGAGGAGGCCAACATCGTTCATCGGGGGCGCCATGCGTTCGTCATCCTGAACGCCTTCCCCTACAACAGCGGCCACCTCATGGTCTCCCCTCTCAGACACGCCGCCGATCTCCATGAGCTTTCGGCTGAAGAGCGCCACGAGCTCATGGATCTCACCGCCGAGGCGATCGAGATCGTGCGCGCCGCCATGAGCCCCGAGGGCTTCAACGTCGGAGTCAACCTCGGCGAGGTGGCGGGGGCCGGTGTTCCCGGCCATGTTCACGTTCATGTCGTCCCGCGCTGGGGTGGAGACACGAATTTCATGCCGGTGGTGGGGGAGACCAAGGTGCTGCCCGAGATGCTGGCCGACACGGCCGCCAAACTGCGGCCGGGCTTCGCTGCACTAAAGGGCGCTTGACAAGGGACGCAAAGGCGCGCAACGCGCTCTGGGGTACCGATTCGGTGCTCGCACGCGCGCAACGCGCGATCAACTACCTCGACATCAACGGAGGAGGCCGGCTTGTGAGCACTGATGTACGAACAGAACCCAGGGAGAAGAATCGGTGGCGGTGGGTCAATCCGGCCCTGCGACTCGGAGCGGCGGTTACCGCCGCGCTCGTCGTCTTGCAAGCTTCGCTGGCCGGCCTTTCGCTTACCGGTTCGAGCGAGGCGTTGGAGTGGCATCAGAGAATCGGGGTCGACTACGTCACACTCGTCGAGTTGATCGTGCTGGTGTTGGCCGTGCTGAACTGGCGACCCGGGCGCGGGGCGGCGTGGCCCGCGTTGGTGGCGCTGCTGGCGCTGCTGGCGTTGTTCGTGCAGATCGTGACCGGCTTTGAGCGCGTACTCGGTGTGCATCTCCCCTCCGGGGTGCTGATCTTCGGAGTCAATCTGTTGATCGCCCTGAAGGCGAGCTCCTCAAGAGCTGGGTGAAGAGACGGGCAAAATGCGAATCACTTCTGGGTCACCTATCTCCTCGGCCCATACGTAGTAGTGACCCTCTGGAAGCTTCGGCACCGTGAACGAAAGCTGGAAGCGGCCCTCAGGATCGGCGTCCATTTCCCCCACAATTCTTGAGGATCGGGGTCGGCCACCGCCGTGCCCGTGCCGGTACTTTTTCTCGAGCTTCTTTGTTACAGGGCCGATGATCCGCACTTCGATGTTCCTGATCGGATCCTCCGGCTCGGGAGGTTGAGAGCAGTAAGCGGTTCCGCCTCCGGTGTCGTTGCAACCGTCTATCCAGAAGCGCCGTGGACCGCGACGTTGAGCAGCAAGCACCCTAGGAGAACAATTCAGCTCGGGCCCCGGCGACTGCCGCAAGGCCTCTATCTCTTGTCAGTAGGCGGGCATCGAGGGCCGCGGCCAGCATCAAATAGAGGGAGTTGTAAATCGAAAGGTTGTCACGTGCCTCGAAGGCTCTCTGAAGATAGGGGCCGTGCGCGTGCCGGAGGATAGGGAGGTCACCGAGCCGACGCACGGCTTCGACCGCTCGGCCGGCTTCGAGCTCTCGCCTCAGTACCAGCTTGCGCAACGCCTCGGCTACCTCCGCATCCATGAGATGCGGGGCATGCAGGTCGTCCCGGGAGCGTCGGAGGCGGCGGCGAATCCACTCCCCATACGGCTGCGTTCCGAGCAACAGCTCGACCACCGCAGACGCATCCAGGACTATCACCTCGTGTCGCGAATCTCTCTGATGAGGCCGGCGGTGTCCGTGGAAAGGTGGACTGGCTCCTCCGCTTCTATTGCGCTGAGCACATCCTCGAGCGTCGGCCGGCGAGCGATCGACTCCAACTCCCGCCGTAAATAGTCCGAGAGCGACAGACCTTCTTGCTTAGCCCTCTCCCTGAGGGTGCTGTGGACGTCGTCCGGAACGTGCCGGATTTGAACCATCTTGCTCATAGGCTTGATTCTAGCATGTGTTCCACATGCAATTCCGGACGGCGGACGGGAATCAAGTTCATCTGTGAGCTCAGGATGTTCAAGCTTCAAGGAGCCCGTGACCGGTTGTCACAGGCGTCTGACATCCTGATAGGAAGACCCGAGCGAAAGGGGAGGGACATGGCTCAGGTCGTAATCGAAAATCCCATACT
>JALZJN010000298.1 GCA_030859735.1 Actinomycetota bacterium | reverse complement strand
TCCCTGCTCGGATCGAGGACGAGCTCCCGCAACAGTTCACCTTCCTTATCGAGGACGCGGATCTGTCGACCTGCCACGAGCAGGATCACTCGGGTCCCATTCAGGCCTCTGCCCATGCCGATGTGATGCAGCTTGCTCTTGTAGCGGATCGTCACCGTGCCGTGTTGGTCGACCTTGTCGTGGCGGACCCGCAGCTCTTTCGTGTAGGTGTGGTCCGGCGTGCGCGGCGTGGCCTTGGCGCGTGAGTCGAAGGCGGAGCGCGGTGTCATGCGACCCTTGGCGCGGTGGGGACGGATGTTGTTGTAGTAAGCGATGAAGCGATCGACCTGGGTCTGCAGCTCGGCGATCGTGGAGACCCGCTTCTGTTTGTTGAGGAACTTCTTGAGGGTCTGGTGGAAGCGCTCGACCTTGCCGCAGGTCTGGGGGTGATAAGGGCGGGAGTGCTTGTAGGTGATGCCGAGATGGAACAGCTCGGACTCCATCGCCGAGTAGCCACCTCGGTAGGTGGCTGTGTAGACGGCACCGTTGTCGGTCAGCAGCGAGGCCGGCAAACCCCAAGCGGCGCCTGCATCGTAAAGGGTCGTGACGACATCGGGCGAGCTCGTGGTCTTTACCACCTTGCTTGCTACGCAGACCCTCGAGAAGTCGTCTAAGAAGTTCACGATCTCGGCCTTGGAGCCGTCAGCGAGCTCGTAGCAGGTGACGTCTGACTAGCACTCGTTGGGCAGGCTCGCCTTGAAGCGGATGTAGGAGCTCTTGGGCCGCTTGTGCGGCTGCGGGGTCACGAAGCCACGTCGTTTGAGCACCCGCCAGATCGTTGAGGTCGACGGCGGCGACGGATCGGTGAGGCTCAGGTGATAGTGGATCGTGTCGGCACCGCCGTCGAAGCCTTGATCTATCAGCTCCTTGCGCAACCTGACGATGCGGTCCTCGACGTCCGGCGAGGTCCGGTTGGCCACGCACCGGGCCGCCTTCGAGCGCGCTCCTAAGGCGTCATAGCCTCCTGCGCGATAGCGTCCCACGAGCTTGTGGACCCAGCTCTTTGAGACCCCATGTTCCCGAGCCACGGCCCGCATGCTGCGGCCCTCCACCACCACGGCATCGACAACGTAGCGAGCCAAATCCACGGGCCACCTCCCGAGCTAGGGGTGTCCACTATGGCTCGCGACATCTGTCCACTATCCGGTGAAACCAGACACAGCCGGCCCCACCCAACCGTGTAAGACGCGATCGGTGATCGGCGCTACTCGTCATACTCGTCGTGTCGCCGGATCCAGAACTCGGACCCCTCCTCGGCCCGCCCCTTCGGTGCCCGGTCGAGGATCGGGTAGTAGCCCATCAGAAACTCAAGCCCCCCCGGCACCGGTGGAATACGACCCCGTCGGCGAGCGCAAAGGCGTTGAAGCGCGGCTCCTCTGAGAGGTATCCGGCGACGCTGGTGCCCGTCGTGGTCGCCAAGTGGCTAAAGACCAGGGGCGGCTCGCCCTCGAGCATCGGCCCGAAGGCCGCGTGCACTTCCGCCTCGGTGTGTGAGGCGCCGAAGTCGAAGTTGAACTCACTGTTCGCCGAGGAAACCCAGGGGATGCTCCATCCCATCCGCCGCTTGTACTCCTGAAGCCGCGCGAGCGGTGCCTGCGAGACGTACAGCATCGTTACATCGAGCGCGTGAAGGTGTGGCAGGACGCCGTTCACAGCGTCGGCGTTCGACGAGCACGTGGGGCACCCGGCCTTGTAACTCGGGCCGAACATGAAGTGGTAGACCAGCAACTGGGAGCGCCCGTCGAAGAGCTCCGCCAGGGGCTCCGCGTGCCCTCATCGGAACAGCTTTCGAACCTCGACAGGGGCTACCTGGCCGATGTGATCAACCTTCCCCGGAGTCGCACGTGATGAGAAGGTCGACAGCCAGCGTCGTCAGTCACCGCGCCGCCGCTTCGACCATGACTTGCATGAGTTCGGCAGTCTCTTCGTTGCTCAGCAACTCCTCTCGGACGAGCGAGCGCCACGTCCCGAACGAGACCGCATGGCCGATGGCCGCGGCGATCCGCGAGCGCCCGCGTCCGCGCTCGCGGCGTCCGGTCATCAGTGAGTCCTTCACATGGCGGAAGTAGCCGAAGAATGCCTCGCGTGCCGCCGGTGGGGTGACATCGATGTCACGGATCCCAAACGTGAGCATCTGCTCGGTCTCCTCGTACCACGAGTAGAGATCGCGCAGCGCGACGCGCAGCCGCTCGGCCGGTGGTGCGATGCCGGCCCACGAGGCCGGATCGGGCATCGGATGTCGCTCGTAGTACAGAGCGGTACACGCGGCGAAGAGCGCTTGGAGATCCGGGAAGTGCTTGTACACGGTCGCGCGCTGGACGCCGGCGCGTTCGGCGATGGCCTTGACGGTCGTCCGCGCCGGACCGACGTCCTGATGCAGAGCGACCGTCGCTTCGACGATGCGCCGCCTCGTCTCCGCTTCGGACAGAGCGCGCTTCGTCTTCCGGTAGGGGCGCGCCGGAGCCCTTTTCACTGAGCGCACCTGTTTAGCCAATCTTGACAACACCGCCTCTCTATGCTTCATTGTACACAGGTGTTCAGCCGATATGGAGGTGTGCGATGAGCGGAGTGACTGTAGCGGCCCGAGGTGTCAAGGTCGTCCGGCCCGGCGAGGGCCGGAGTGGTGGTCTGATGCCGGGTGTCGGCGTGATCTTCAAGATCGACGGCGCCGACTCCGGTGGCGCGCTGGCGATCGTGGAGCACCCCTTCGAGGTCGGCGCACTCGTCCCACCCCATATCCATCACCGCGAGGACGAGTTCTCGATCGTCCTCGAGGGCGAGATCGGCTTCCGCTCAGAGGACGCGGAGGTCGTCCTCGGAGCGGGCGGGTACATCGTGAAGCCCCGCGGCGAGGTCCACGCCATGTGGAACGCCGGGAAGACGCCTGCGCGCATGATCGAGATCATCTCGCCGGCCGGATTCGAGGACCTCTTCCGCTCCGTCGTCGACTTGGCGGAGCGGGGCGAAGCGGACATGCCGACGATCGTCGAGCTCGCGAACGGCTACGAGGTCCCGCTCGCGGAGCCCGACTGGCTGGCGGACGTCATCGAGCGCTACCAACTCTCCGTCCCGACCGGCTGAGCACGGACGTTGTGGGCGTGACAGGACTCGAACCTGTGACCTCGTGGTTGTGATGAAAGGGGTCACGTTCTTGGTCTCCCGGGGTGAGGATCGGCGGCGCTAAAAAGGTCCGCTCCTAGCTAGCCGGCATCCCGATGAGTGGACTTGGCCCTCTCTTCAACGGCAGATTCAACGGCAAACCTCTCCGGACGCGTGGGAGGCACCATGAAAGGCACCATGAAAGGCACCATGGGCACCATGATCGTTTGCCCAGGCCAGGCTGCCGAAATCTCGCGACGCTCGAACGACGTGCATCTATTGACATCTCGTGGCGAGTAAGGAACCTTCCGAACCTCTTTGGAGTCCAGCCGGCCCCACGAAGCAAGCGTGCAGATCAGGGCACGTTACTGTGGCTTGCGAAGTCTTGTCTTCGAGGCCGCATTCAGGTCATTGCCGGTGGGATCGAGGATGGCAAGATCAAGCGCGCCGAGTTCACCGACGTGTTCGCGGCTCTCTTCTCACGCCCGAGTTCGAATAAGTGGGTCAAGGTGCCCCCGGCAGGATTCAAACGAAAGGGGCGCATACTCGGGGTACAGATCAGTGAGGCCTATTCCCTTGGTTGACAAGATCAAGCACCCATAGTCCTCCTTCATACCAACCCAGCAGCGGGGCTGTTGTCGACCCGCTACGAGGGGCCAACAAGACCCACTGTCCTGATGAACAACTGCCACGGAGATTTCGCGCAACGGAACGCAAGAGAATTGGCTGAGTTACTGAACGCGTGAGGCCGCAACGCTAGAGGCGACGGGCTCTGAGGACACAGAATTCGTCGTTCCCGGGTCGGTAATCTTCCCGTGGGAAGGTCAGCAGAAGCAGTGCACTGCTGCTGGACAACCCCGTCGTTCCTCTCGATGATGTAGCACATGAACGATCGGGCTGCGTTCGAGCATCTGCAGAAGGGTTTGGCCGAGCTCTGGCCGACGATGTCACCACGCTCGTCGAATCCCGAGCCCCGAACCGTGATCGTTGTTCATTCCATCAGCTTCTGGGTCCCGGAACATATGTATCCACTGTTCCCCGCGTACGAGGAGCGTTTCCTCTTCTTTGTGCTTAGCGCACTTCGTCAGCCGGCGACGCACGTTGTCTACGTAACGTCCCAACCTGTCCTTCCTCGCCTCATTGATTACTTCCTCGACCTCGTGCCCGACGTCAACCTGGACGACGTTCGCCAGAGGCTGACATTCGTCTCGCTGTCGGACCCCAGCCCCAAACCTTTGACCGAAAAGATCCTTTGTCGCCCCCCCGTTATGGCCCGGATCCGACGAGAGGTTGCTCGTACCAAGCGAGCGATGATCTTCCCGTTCAACGTGTCCTCCCTGGAGATGGAGCTGTCCGTTCAACTAGGCGTTCCTGTCTACGGGCCGGATCCGGCGCTGGACCACTGGGGGACCAAGATCGGGAGCAGGACCATCTTCATGGAACAAGGCGTCAGCCATCCCGTTGGGGTGGAAGGCGTCTCGACGGCCAATGAGCTGACCTCGGGGATAGAGCGCATCCGCAGGCAACGTCCGGGGGTTCGAAAGGTGGTCGTGAAGCTCGATCGCGCGGTGAGCGGGTTGGGGAACGCGATCGTAGACCTCGAAGGCGTGAGCGACCATGAGGACGTCGCTGCGGCCATCCGCAATCTCGCACCTGAGGATCGAGAGACGGATGCTGATTCGTACCTAGGCGAGCTGCGGACCGGTGGAGGCATCGTGGAAGAACTAATCACCGGAAACGAGTTCCGCAGTCCGAGTGTCCAGCTGAGGAACAGCCCGCTCGGGGAAGTGGAGATCATCTCCACGCACGATCAAGTCCTGGGCGGTCCAACCGGGCAGATGTTCCTGGGATGTCAATTTCCGGCTGAGCCCGCATACGTTCGCGCCATCAGCGAAGAAGCGATGAAGGTGGGGAAGCGGCTAGCCAGCGAAGGTGTCATAGGTCGCTACGGTATCGACTTCGTTGTTACGCGCAGTGGCACCGGATCCTGGCTGCCCTTCGCGATCGAGATCAACCTTCGGAATGGCGGTACCACACACCCCTTCCTGACGCTGATCGCGCTGACCGACGGGAACTACGACCCAGGGTCGGGGATCTTCACTGCACCGGACGGTTCTGAGAGGCACTACATGGCAACCGACCATCTGGAACACGAGAACCTCAAGCGGCTGACACCGGACGACTTGCTCGATCTTTCCGTGGGTGCCCCGCTCGCATGGAGCGCGGAAGCTCTGGTCGGCCCCGCATTCCATTTGGTGTCGGCGATAGCTGTATCCGGACAGGTAGGTGTCACGGCGATAGCGGGGAGCCGAAAGACGGCGCACGAGATGTATTCGGCCATCAGGGAGCGCCTGATCGAAGAAGCAACCAAGGCCTAGCGATCGATTCCTGCTGATCACCGGCGCTGCCTGTTCTTTGCTAGTCCTGATAAATAATGCTCTCCGCTTAGGGGCCACCTGCAGAATCGTCATCTAGCACAGCGTTTATCCGGAACCTAGACAACTGCTACAGGGACTACGCCCAGCAGAACGCCAAGGAGTTAGCGGGGCTATTGAACGCCTAGCCGCGCGGGGGCGGCCTAGTTTCTGTCGTCCATCAACAACTGCGATGTGATGGCGTCCCGGAGCCATTTCTCGTACTGCGATTCGCTCCATCCACGTTCGATGACGAGCAACTTCCATACCGAAGGGTGGTTGAGGGTCCACAGCAGGTCGCTGGCGGTGTTCACGTCGAGATCGTGATGGAGCGCCTGCTTACGTTCCCAATGTTGCACGATCGAGCGCGACACCTCGTGCAACTTGGTCTGGATGTCATCCCACAGGTGAGCTATCTCGGGGTCGGCCGAGGCGGCGTTGCGAATGACCTCCATCAATACTCCGGAGCGAGTCTTCACCGCACGTGATTGCGCTGCGAGAAGAGCGACCTGCCGCTGCGCCTCGGTCTCCTCGAGCAGCTCTCTGTACCAGGCGCGCTCCGTGACCGCCAGGTCCGCCTCCTCTCCTCCCAATCGTTCCTCCCACAGCGAGCGAAGAAGCTTGGCCTTCGTCTCGAACACGACATAGACCGTTTTCAGGGAGACCTCGGCGAGCTCGGCTATGGCGGGCACCGACGTGGCGCCGTAGCCGTGCTCTTGGAACAATCGCTGGGCCGCTTCGAGGATGGCGCGACGGGTGGCCTGCGCCTGGGCTCGCCGGCGGGGGGACTCATAGGTGCGTGCCCTGTTGACAGACTGGCTCATGTCTGTACATTATACGAGTAATCATTACTCGAAGCGAGTAATGAATATCTCGAACGAGTATCCAACGGAAGGGGAGGTAGACGATGACGACGTTGCGCCTGGACTTCAAGGTGCGTGACTACGACATGTGGCGAGACGCCTTCGCGCGCGACGCGGGGAGGTCGGGAGCGAGCAGGCATGCTCGGCTACCGAATCTTTCGCCCGATCGACGACGAACGTCGCGTGCTGCTCGATGCGGACTTCGACAACGCCGAGAAAGCCGAAGGCTTCCTCCACGTGATGCGCACAAGGGTCTGGCCTGACCCGGAAAAGGCGCCCGCCAAGGTCGGCGCCGCAGACGTCCGGATCGTGGAGATGGTCGAGAGCAAGGAGTACTAGACCAGGCTGGCCAGGCGATTCGTGATCAAAGGAGCGCGCATGTCCAAATATCGAGCGCAGTTGGGTCTCATCTTCGCGGTGGCGGGTCTCGCCACCTTCGTGGGCGCTTACTCACCAGCGGCCGCAGGCGGGAACCCCGGCAATCACTGCATAACCCCCGCTGGTGACGACCTCAACGAATACTTCGCGTCCGACGATGCGTTGATCGCCCCGTTCTGCACCCAGGTGCGCAAGGGTGACCGTTGGAGAGCGATCGTACTGGAGTTCGTCCCCCGCCTGGAGTTGCGCGTGCGGTAGCGAGCGGAGGTGACCCGTTTGCGACGCGCCGTAACACCGCCTCGGCCTGTGGGGAAGAGTGAGGGACTGGGAAACGCGCGGCCGTATGTGTGAGAGGGGAGCGTCGGCGTTTTGGATGGCGCCGTCCAAGCTGGACGCAACTCCCGTTTTCCCAGGTCAACCCCTATCTCGTCGTCTGCTCGCTCGCCAAAGAGGGGGGACGTGTGCCCTCCCTCCCGAAAATATTTTCGCGGTCTCGAAAGTTTTTTGTAATTCGTGTGGTTTTGGACCCCTTTTCATGGGGTTAAAGGGTAGAGGGCACATTCGACGCTGAACGGCGCCGCGGTGCCTGCATGGTTCCACTGAGGCGAGGCCGAAGGGTTCTCTCTCGGGCAAGGCGGGTCGGACGGCTCTTTCGTCCGCGCGCATGTCACGGCTCCAAGAATCAATCCCCATACCGACCGATGCTGGCGCGCCGTCGCTCTGGCATCCCTATGACTCACTTGGGCACCTGCTTAGCCAGGCGCGCTCGGAGATGAGATCCGGGATGAAGGCAGATCGGCGCGACAGGAATCACCGGTTGTGGGACTGACTGCAGAGCATGTGACGACCGCGCGGCTGTAAGCGAGCAGGACGACTCAACGCGCCACGAGCGGCGACACACAACGGCTGACCTCTCAACGGAAGCACCGGCGGCGCGACCGCGCGCGTCGGCAATCGCGACAGCAGGCTCATAGAGCTTGCGGAAGGAGGTGGTGTTGCACGTAGCAGTTGGATTCGAAAACGCAGGGACGGTGGTGGCCGCACGGGTGTCGAGCACCCATGCAAGAGCGGTCGAGGCCGTCAGGGAGAGGTGTGCCTAGATTCAGGGACCGAGGCACCAGCGGAGCCGCCATGACTCCTGAGCCTCGGGAAGTCCTGCGGGAGCTGGATGAGCGCGAGCGCGCCATCCTGCTTGCCATATACGAGCACAAGGTGCTCTTGACCGAACACGTGAAGGCGATGTTTTCACGTCGCTTCGTCGCGCCCAGGATCGCCTGCGCCATCTCGTGAGGCTCGGCCTGATTGAGACGTGGTACCCGCACCAGCCACGCGGCACGGGCAAGGCCCCGGGACATCACACGCTGACCGAGAGTGGCGCCCAAGTGGTGGCATCGCTCCTCGGCATCGCGCGCTCTGAGCTCCGGGGGGTGGAGCGGGATGCGCAGGACCGCGAGAACGACGCCTACCTCGCGCACCGGCTCGGATTCAACGCGTTCTTCTGCACGCTGATCGAGGCTGGCAGACAGTACGACGGCCACGGCCTCCACAAGTGGGTGCCGGAGCGCACGGTCAGGACCGCTGATGGATGGATACGCCCTGACAGTTATGGCGTGTATCTGCATCCGCAGGGCGCGTGCGACTTCTACTTCGAGTACGACAGAGGGACCGAGACGACAAGACAGCTTGCGAACAAGCTCGCGGGCTACATCGGCGTGGCGAGGAACTGGACCGGCCAAGGCACGGAGCACTTTCCCAACGTGCTGATCCTGGTGCCGAACCATCGCAGGGAGAAAACGGTGAGCGTTGCGTTCACCGATGCCCTCGCACGCTTCAACAATCCCCACAGGTTCGAGGGATTGCCGTTCTACGTCGGGAGTGAGCAACAAGCCGCAGAGCGCGGCGTGCTCGGCCGGGTATGGGCTCCGATTCCAGGGCTCGAGCGCAGGTTGTCGATCACGGAACTGCCAAGCAAAGAAGGGATGGACTATGAGCTATCAGATTGCATCGGGCGCAGTTTCACAGAGGAGAAGTGGACACACCTCAGTCCGCTGTCGCGTCGGCCGCGGTTTCCGATCGGAGCGCCTCCGGGTCACGAGGAGCCACCCAACGAGGGGGTGGTCGCCTGACCAAACGGGACGAGCTACATGTCGTGGTCGAGATCGTCCCCGCGCTGCTGGAGGAAGCCGATGCCCTGCGGACGAGGCAGCTTGTCGCCCTCAGGAGGTTCCTTGAGGCGGTGGTGGCAAATCGTCAGGCCGCGGGAGTGTCAGGGCTCACGGATAGCTTGGGGAGCAAGACCGAGACCGGGCAGGAGACCAAACGAGCGCAAGGAGGAACGAGATGAAAGCGCAGACGACACACGAAGACAAGGTCGCGGAAGCGAGCATGCGCTTTGCCTTCTACGGGCGCGTCTCGACTGAGGACAATCAGGACCCGACGCTGTCTCTGCCGCGCCAGCTCGCGAACTGCGAGCGAGCGGTAGCAGAAGCCGATGGACGCGTCGTGGCGTACTTCTACGACGTCGAATCGGGAGCGATGCGCCTCGATCAACGCGGTTCGGGCAAGGGGCTCGTCGGGTTCGACATACGAATACCGAGAGATGGGGGCCTCGCAGACTTGCTGGAGGAGGCCTCATCGAGCGGCTTCGATGCGGTCGTGTGCGAGTCGATCAACCGGCTGTCGCGCAACCCGTCGGTGACGTTCCGCGTGGAGGAACAGCTTGCAGAAGAAAGCGTAAGACTGTGGGCGATCGACGAACCGTTCGATGAATCATTCGGTTCGATCGTTCTGCGCCACGTCAACGTCGGGCTAGCGCGTGGCTACTTGCACGAGCTGAAAGTGAAGTCGAGGCAGGGGATCGAGACCGCGGCCAAGCAGGGACGCCACGCTGGCGGAAAGGCTCTGTACGGCTACCGGTTCGCGGAGTTTCCGCACCCGAACCCGCACAAGGCGGAGCAGGGATTGATGGTCAAGGTGTTGGAGCCTGACCCGGTGACCGCGCTGGTCGTGAAGATGGTCTTCCACGACTACGTCGTGAACGGGCTGACGATCACGGAGATAGAGAGAAAACTGAATAGCGATCTGGGGCGTTACCCGCCGCGGCAGTCGCCCGACCCCAAGCGAAGGACCGGGCTGTGGGGACGGTCGAGCGTGTGGGAGATCCTGCACAACCCGAAGTTCACGGGCTATCAGGTGTGGAATCGCAGACAGCGAAAGCGCGGAGGACGGCTCAACCCGCCCGAGAAGTGGGTGTGGTCGGAGGAGCCAGCGCACGAGCCGCTCGTGTCGCGCGAGATGTTCGACCGGGCCAATATGACGGCGATCAAGCGCGACAACGTGACCAAGGCGGCAGAGGGCCACGACGAATACCGCAAGCACACCTACGTGCTGAGGTCGTTCCTCTACTGTGGGATATGCGGTCTGCGGATGCACGGCAACGTGCGCCGAGGCAGAGACGGCGCGTACTACACGTGCGAGCTAAACCGCCGGCAAGCGTCGCTTGTTCCGGAGGAGCACCCTCGCACGGTCTACCTACGCGAGGACAGGGCAGGGGAGAAAGTCGTCGAGTTCCTGAGCACCCATGTGTTCGGGCCCGAGCGCGTGGACGCGCTTAGGGAAGCGCTCGCGACGACGGCTCCCGAGGCGGACAAGGCTCAAGCAGAGGTCGAACGTCTGCGCGGCGAGATGGCGGGCTTGCAGACGAGGATCAAACGACTCGTCACGAACCTGGAAGCCGAGGAACCGGGCAGCGAGATCGCGGCCGATATCCGGGCGCGCATGGACGACCTGGCGAGGCTCAGAAGCAAGAAGCAGGGCCAGTTGGAGGCCACCGAGAAGGAGGCGGCGCAGGTCCCGGACCCGGAGTCGGCCGAAGCCCTCATGGCCGCTCTGCCGCTTCTGGACGTGGATTGGGAGCTTGTTAGCGACCAGGACTTCCGGGCGCTGCTCGCAGCTCTCAACTTTGAGGCGAGTTTCGACCCGACAAAGCGCGAGCTGACCATCAGGGTGACGTTGGTCCCAGAGCTGACGGACCCTGATGGGCCGCGCGCTCCCCTTTTGTTCGTGCCCCCGGCAGGATTCGAACCTGCGCACCTCGCTCCGGAGGCGAGTGCTCTATCCCCTGAGCTACGGGGGCTCAGCGACCACTCCTTACACTACAGAACAATGATTACCGACCATCTCTCCGATC
>JALZJN010000287.1 GCA_030859735.1 Actinomycetota bacterium | reverse complement strand
GTAGATGGCTCCCTCGGCCCGGCTCGCAACTTGGGAGTGCCCGGGCCGCTATCGTGGGACCGTGAAAAGGTCTCTTGGTGGGGGCGCGCATCGGGGGCCGGTGGCGCACGCTCGCCAGCGACGCTCGATCCGGATAGTTCAGGCCCTGCTGCTGCTCTGTGCCGCGGGGCTGCTGCTCTTTGCCGGTTACTCGTGGGGCTTGAGTTCCGGCTACGAGCAAGGGGCGAGGGCCTCAAACCTCGATCCGCCCACTCGCTCGAACACGGGCCAGACGGTGGCGCTCGGAGTGTTGGCCTCAGCGGCTTTGGGAGCAGCACTGGCATTGCAGGGATCCGGTGTGCGCATTCCGGCACCGGCCCGGCTCGATGACCTCACGGCGCGCGCCGAGCAGGCGGCGGTCGAACGGGCCGAGCGCGCCGCCACGGGCCGGGACGGCTAAGAGGCCGGTCAGCAGTCGGTCGCGGCCGGGGCAACGGTCCAGTGGGCCGCGACTCGTCCGGCTGCTGTTTCGGCGGCCTCCGGACTCTTCAGGAAGTCGGTGAGGTCGTCGGCTCGGTCGATGTCGAGCTCGAGCCGGGGAAGCCGGAGGATCGAGCAGCGGAGCCTTGCTGCCGAGGCATGTGCGAGGTGAGCCTGAAGGCTGTGGGGTCCAAAGGCGGGTTCGATGAGTCCCACTGAGCTCATGTAGAGAGCGTTGGTGCCTCCATCGCGCAGGGCCGGCACCACCACCATGTCTGAGGTCGCGCCCACGTCGAAGATGTCCAGCAGGTCGGCGCGCGTGCCCAACGGCACATCTGCCGGCAGGATCGTGATGGATGTCGCTCCCCGGTCGCCGGCGTAGGCGACCCCGGCCCTCAGTGCCGGGTTGAGGCCGCCCCCCGGATCCTCGATCACGCCGAGACCCGCGCGGCGGGCACGGCGTTCGACCACGGGGTCTGCCGTCACTACCCACCACCGAATCCAGTCGGCGGCGGCGCACAACACCAGTGCATCGTCCAACAAGGCGCCGGCCAGAGCGCGACGCGCCTCGTCGCCGAGCTGATCGGCGATGCGCTGTTTGGCAGCCTCGAGACTCTTGACCGGAAGGATGCCCGTATCCATGACGCCCGGAGACTACGCTGCCCGGTAGCGTGACCGGCCGTCGATAAGCAACTTTTGATAAGCAAAGGAGGCGAGAGTGGAGCGCGACGCTCGCAAGCACTGGAAGCACCTCTATGAGGAGATCGTCTCCACCGAGATCTGCTGCGGTTGCTCCGCGTGTATCGTCGCCTGTCCGCACAAGGTCCTCGAGCTTCGGGACTTCGATCCCGTCCAGATCGACAGTCGTTCCCCCTTCGACAACTGCGTCCACGGCGAGGAGGGATGTTCCCTGTGCGCGATGGCGTGCTTGAGGCTAGGGCCCGCGCTCCAGTCCATCGAGAGCTCCGTCTTCGGGCGTCGTCGACAGGAGTCTGAGCCGGAGGGCGCCTATCGCTACAAGACGCTGGCGCGGGCGACCGACGAGCGCATCTTGGCCCGCGGCCAGGACGGCGGCGCCGTCACCGCACTGCTCAAGTTCGGGTTCGATCAGAAGGAGTTGGACGGTGCGGTGGTGGCGGCACCGTCCGAGGACGTCCCCTGGCTGGACGAGCCCAAGCTCGTCCGCAGCTCCGCGGAGCTGCTGCGGACCGCCGGCTCTCGCTACACCTACTGCGCCACGCCGCTGGGCCTCAAGCAGGCCGTCGCAGCAAAGTGCAAGAACGTCGCCCTCGTGGGCGTCTCCTGTGAGTCGACGGCGGTGCGTGAGCTGGCGGCCGAGGGCATCAAGCGGTGGGTGCGCTCGCTGAAGCTCGTGATCGGGTTGATGTGCTGCGAGACCTTCGATTACGGCGCCTTCATGGTCTCGAAGGTCGAACGCGACATGGGCCTGTCGCTAGGCGAGGTGACGAAGGTCAACGTGAAGGGTCGCGTGATCGTCACCATGGCGGACGGCCGGGACGTGGAGATCCCATTGAAGGAGGCGAGGCCCTACGCCAACGAGTGGTGCCATCATTGCCCCGATTTCGCAGCCGAGCACGCGGACCTCTCCTGCGGCGGCTTGGGAATGGAGGGGTGGACAATGATCCTCGTCCGCTCCGAGCGGGGCGAGAGCTACCTTCAGCGGGCGATCGAGGCCGGGGTGCTCGAGTTGCGCGAGCCCGAGGAAGAGCCGCAGGCGCTCAAGGTCATGGACAGACTGGCGAACAAGCAACGGCAGCGCATCAAGGCATTCGAGCCTCATGCCGCGGCGCGCTGGCCGACGGAGCAATTACTAGCGGCTGCCCGCAGCGAGGAGTCCTCGGCCGACGGGAGAGGCTGACGGCCCTGCCGGTCTTCTAGTCGCGGGCGGGGCGGCGGTGACGTCGTAGCCGGAGCTGTCGCCGACACCGGGAACCTGCCAGAGTGGGGTCACGACGCGCGCGGGGGCCGTCGAGCAGGCCCTCGGCGTCCTTGAGGGCGAAGACGGCCAGAGACGGTAACCTGCAGCCAAATCGGCCCCGTCCTTGTTTACCCTTGTCTTGCTGTGGAGCCGCCATTAGCGCAGTTTCCTTCACCGCCGCGTGTGAACTTCCTTACAGGAAATATTTACCACTTTGAATAATGAACTGCTATCCGTAAAGTAAGCCATGGTTCACACATTGACCGAGCGACGATCTTCCCGAACATCGCTCAATGCAGCAACACCGTGGTCGGGTGGCGACTAGGGGCTTTCACAGCTTCCGTTTCGTTGACGCCGGGGTAGGGGAGATACGCAGAATTCCGTAGTCGTTCGAGCCGCTACTGAAGCATTCGCTCTCGTAGGGTGCTGGGAGATCTGCGGGAAGCTCGCTGGGATGTGCGAAAGCTCAATGAGGGGATGGGTGGAACGATGCAAAGGCAATCGGTGCAACAAACCACGATAGGACACAAGGTGATCGGCAAGCGGTGGGCAGGCGCACTTGAATGGGCGCGCTCTAGGTTTGTGCTCTATGTCTTGGTGCAGATCCCGATGCTGGCGTTTGTCACCGGCTATCTATGGGGCTGGTCGACCTTCTCGACGACGACGATCGTCGGCCTTTACGCCGCGTTCATCTTGACTCCACTGTGGGTGGTTCGCGAAAAGCAGCGTTCCCAGAATCCCGCCGATCCCGTCCACCATCTGGCTCGCTATTCTCTCTGGGCCCTTGTTCCCTTTGCAATTTATGACCTTGCGCGGGTTCCCACCTATTACCTACTTGATGCCCCCTACTGGGACCGGTGGTACGACTTCGGCGCGCGCATCACGAACGGGCCCCTCGAGGAGTGGTCATCGCTGGTGGCGGGAACCCTTGTGCATTCGATTCAAGGATGGGTGCTCGGGCTCGGCTACTTCATTCTCTTCAGACGTCACACACTGGCCGGCGCCGTTGCATACCTCGGTATATTCCTGTCGTTCGTCTATGCCTGGTTGTTCGTGTCCTTCGCCTCATCCGAGCCTACTGCTGAGTTTCTCTTCGTGGTCTTCTGGGCTCATCTCTGGATGGCCGTTGCGGCATGGGCCGTTGCCAAGCTGCATTCCCGGCAATGGGTCGCGGGGCGGGGAAGAACCGCCGCGACCGCCGCGACCGCCGCGACCGCAACAGCATGCGGCTCGCCTTTCGCCCTCGCCTTCTGGGAAGCGGCGGCAGCGGTTTAGGCGGCGCCCTCTCGCTCGCCGCCCAGGCAGTCGGGGCACTTGAACACACTGGTGGCGCCCGTGCCGGGCACGTGGACGCTCACGAAGCGCCCGGCAGAAACGGCTGCGATCTTGCGGCACCAGGCGCAACGGGCGGTCATTCCCTCGGGATAGTCACCTTCGATTATGGCGGCACGGGCGCGATGAGCTTCGGGTTCGGTCAGTCTCCTCATGACCCCAGTATATAGAACGCGAGTTCGCTATCCAAATCAATAGGCGAGAATCGCCCGCCTGCGGGGCGGTCACCCCGTTCCCAGCTCCTCGGCGGCCGCCATGTCGGCTCGCCGGAGATCGATGTGACCCATCATCTCGGCGGGCGTTATGAAGTCTACGGGGACTCCGTAATTCTGCAGGTCCTCGTACAGGGGGAGGTGGCGGTTTACCAGGTTGCCGATGACGCTTTTGACGATGAACAGCTCCGCCGGATAGGCATATTGAGCACGCCAGCCGTGCTCACCGGGGATCACCTTGCCCCACATCTTCACCCTGCCTACGACCGCCGGGTAGCGCTCGATCTCGAGGCGTGACCACAGCCTGCTCCAGGTGTCGTAGACGTCCAGCAAGCGAGGGAGCGAGTCGACGGCATAGAGACCGCACTTGCACTTGGGGTCGGGGGCGTTGTGATCTCCGTCCGAGTGCGTCAGCTCGAAGAGGAAGCCGAGGGTCTGGGTACAATCGGCGACCTTTGCCTGGCGCGGCCTCCAGAAGTCGTCACAGGTCACGCTCCGGAGCAGGTAGGGCCCCGTCTTCTTGCGGCGGACACCCCAAGAGTTGTCGAAATAGCGGATGACGTGGCGCTTGGCGATCCACAGCCGCCATCCCTCCACCGTCCCCGGGTAGTCGGCGATGCCTGCCCCCGCGTCCTCGGAGAACCTCATGCCGGCACCGTGACGGGCTCGGGGGCTTCCTGTGGGCGCGGCGCGGGGACGGGGTGACGTTCAGGGATCGGCGTGACGGTCGGCTCCCAGATCTCCGGTAGTCCCTCCTCCCCGATGTCGAGGGCGCGCGGCCCCCTCCGAGGGGGTACGGAATTACGACACCCGGCCCTGCCCTTGCCTGTCCCCATCACTGGTCCCCCTGTAGCGGCTACCGCCCGTCGTTCCTCCAAATAGTGACAGGAAAAGGGAAGGATTTCTATGGCCGCAAGGGATGATATTTGGAAGCGCACGCGGGCTAGTCCTCGCCGCCCACGGGCCCGTCTCATCGACGTTGGGTCATCTGGGTCCTTCCTCCAAGAGCTGTACCCCAGCGGGACCGGGGATGCTCAGCCGGCGGAGTCGAGGGCGCCGAGGAGGTCCGCGATGATGTCCGCCGGGTCTTCCAGGCCGACCGAGAGGCGGCAGAAGCCCTCAGAGATGCCCGCGGACTCCAGCTCCTCCGGAGAAAGCTGCGTATGGGTGACGCTGGCCGCGTGCACCAGCAGGCTGTGATGGCCACCGAGTGAGGCGGCCGGGGTGACCAGGCGCAGCGCCTCCTGAAAGTGTGCGGCGCGCTGCCGTCCGCCCGCCACCTCGAGGCCGAGAACACCTCCGCCCCGCCCGCCGAGGAGCTTGTCGGCCAGGACGTTGTCGGGATCGCCCTCCAGGGCCGGATAGTGGACCGCCTCCACTCCAGCATGGCGTTCCAGGGACCGAGCCACCGCCAGCGCCGAGTCGGAGGAGCGCTCCACCCGCAATCCCACGGTCGCCAGGCCGCGCACGGCCAGCCACGCGTTGAACGGGGACAACGTGGCTCCGAAATCACGCCCAAGGTCCTGCAGGTTCCGGATGAAGTCCCCGTCTCCACACACCACCCCCCCGAGAAGGTCGTGATGGCCGCCGAGGAACTTGGTGGCCGAGTGGACGACGGCGGATGCGCCGTGCTCGAGCGGGCGGCACAGGCAGGGGCTGGCGAAGGTGTTGTCTACCACGAAGGGCACACGGGCCTCCGTCGCCAGAGCGGCGAGCTGGTCGAGGTCGGCGACACGTACGCGTGGATTCCCGATCGTCTCGCAGTAGAGGAGGCGAGCCCCCTGGAGAGCCTTGGCGATCCCGTCGAAGTCGGCCACGTCGAATACGCGAGCCGAGATCCCGTAGCGCGGCAACCTCGTCTCCATCAGATCGTAAGTGCCTCCGTAGAGCTGGCGGGCAGCCACGAAGTGGTCTCCGGCGCTGCACAGGGAGAGGAAGATCGCAGTGATCGCGGCCATCCCCGAGGAGAAGGCTTCTGCCTCGGCGGCCCCCTCGAGGTCTGCGACCGCGGCCTCGAAGGCATCGACCGTGGGATTGGCCCAGCGGCTATAGGTGTAGCCCGCGCCGACCTTCTCTGCAGAAGCGCGCGCGAAAGCGTCGGCATCCGAAAAAGAAAACGTGGTGGAGGGGTCAAGCCTCAGGGCGACGGGCTCGCCCGGCTGTGGAGGAGGGCTCGGAGGGTGGACGGCGCGCGTGTGAAACCCGCGTCCTGCCTCAGGGCTCAGAGATGCACCACCGGGCAGGTCAGAGTGCGGGTGATTCCTTCGACCGATTGAATCTTCGCGACCACCAGCTTCCCGAGATCGTCGACGTTGGGCGCGCTGGCCCTCACGATCACGTCGTAGGGCCCGGTAACGTCCTCGGCCGCGTCGACGCCTGAGATCTCACTCACTGCAGTCGCCACCTGCGCGGCTTTGCCTACTTCCGTCTGGATCAGGATGTACGCCTGAACGTCCGCCACCCTCGCCCTCCTTGTCTGTCGGCCTGTGTCTGTCGGCCTTGTGTCTGTCGGCCTGCGTTGTCTGCTCGGCTCGTTCTGCCCGGATTGCCCCGGACCGCCCCCTTTGTAATCAGACGGTCGGGCTCTTAGGGTAAGCCAGACCAGCTCTCGACGTAAAGACTGCGGCTGGACCTCACCGGCTGAACGCCTGCAAGCCGCGGTTAGGCTCGGCCTCGAAGAGCAGCGACTCCGGGAAAGGCTCATGAGCAGTCGTGTAAGCGGTCGGGAGAGAGGCGCATTGGGTGAGCGATGAAGTCAGCGGAATTCAGACGACGGGCAGGATCCTGCGCAACGGGAGTGCCGCCGAGCTGACAGAGCGGGCAATCTGCAGGGCCGAATCACGACTGGCGGCATCGGGTGCTCTGGTCGCGCTCACGGGGGAGCGCACGGGCCGGTCGCCGAAGGACAAATTCTTTGTGCGCCACGGTGACAGCGAGCGGCAGATCGCGTGGAACGCCACCAACCAGGGGGTCGAGCCTGAGATCTACGACGCCCTCTACGCGCGGACCAAGGACCACTTGAGGGACAAGGACCTGTTCGTGGTCGATGGCTACATCGGCGCCGATCCCGGGCACCGGATAAGGCTGCGAGTGATCTGTGAGCTTGCCTGGCACGCGCTCTTCGCCCGCCAGCTCTTCCGGCGTCTCGAGGAAGAGGAGCTCGAGGGCTTCGAGCCGGAGTTCACGGTGGTGGCCGCCCCCGGCTACCAGTGCCGGCCCGAGCGGGATCACACCAACACTAATGTCTTCGTCGGTCTCGACCTCGAGCGCAAACAGGTGCTGATCTGTGGCACTTACTACGCCGGCGAGATCAAGAAATCGTTGTTCACCGCGGCCAACTACCTCATGCCGCAAGAGGGTGTGCTGCCTATGCACTGCTCCGCCAACCTTTCGGAGCGCGAGGGTGTGGCTGTGTTCTTCGGGCTTTCGGGGACCGGCAAGACGACCCTGTCGGCGGATCCTCAGCGCAGACTCATCGGTGATGACGAGCACGGCTGGTCGGACGACGGAGTCTTCAATTTCGAAGGCGGTTGCTACGCCAAGTGCATCAACCTCTCAGAGGACAAGGAGCCCCAGATCTGGAATGCAATCACCTTCGGCTCGGTGGTCGAGAACGTCGTCATGGATCCAGAGACACGAGTCGTCGACTTCGACGACGATTCCCTCACCGAGAACACACGCGCCGCCTACCCGCTCGAGCTGATCCCCGGGTACGTGCCTGAGGGGCGGGGCGGGCATGCGGAGTCCATCGTGTTCCTCACCGCCGATGCCTTCGGGGTCTTGCCGCCGATCTCGATACTGAATGAGGCAACCGCGGCCTATCACTTCCTGTCGGGATTCACGGCCAAACTGTCCGGCACCGAGGCGGGGATGTCGGACGAGCCCGAGGCCACCTTTTCGACCTGCTTCGGCGCGCCCTTCCTGCCCCTGGCTCCCGGCGTCTACTCGAGGATGCTGGGGGAGCGGATGAGGCGCCACCGGGCCCGAGCCTTCCTCCTCAATACGGGCTGGACCGGCGGGGCTTTCGGAGTGGGCTCGAGGATCGACCTCGAGCACTCACGGGTGATGGTGCGAGCCGCGTTGGCCGGTGAGCTCGAGGGCGTGGAGACCAGGGTGCACCCCGTGTTCAATCTCGAGTATCCGCTGACTTGCCCCGGGGTACCCGACGAGATCCTCGATCCTCGCCGAGCGTGGGACGACGCCGAGGCTTACGAGACCCAGGCCAAGGAGCTCGCCCGGATGTTCGTGGAGAACTTCGAGCGTTTCTCTGAGGAGGTGCCGTCCGAGGTCCTCGGGGCCGGGCCACAAGCGAGCTGAGCCGTCCCGGCTTTCCTCGCGTGTGAAGGGCGTGGGTGAGGTCGGAGAGCGCGCGCTTATCCGCAGGATCACCGAGCGACTGCCCGCGGCCCCCGAGGGTGAGCTGTGGGCCGGTGATGACGCCGCAGTCATAACCGCCGGGCAGACTCACTTCGTGCTCACGATCGACACCCTTACGGACAAGCTCGACTTCGACCTGTCGCGAAGCTCGGGGAACGACGCGGGGTGGAAGGCGATGGCGGCCAACGTCTCCGATATCGCCGCCATGGGCGCCACCCCGCGCCACGCGGTGGTGTCGCTGAGCTTGCCACCAGACACTGCGATGGCCGTGGCCGACGGCATCGCGGCCGGTTTGGCCGAGGCGGCCGAGCGCTGGCGCGTGGGGTTGGCCGGCGGTGACGTCGGAGCGGCCTCCGAGCTCTCGATCACGATTGCGATGACCGGAGAAGTGGGGCCTCACGGCCCGGTGCTGCGTTCTGGGGCGGCAGCGGGCCACGCCCTCTGCGTGACCGGCTTCTTGGGCGGCGCGGCTGCGGGGCTCCGATGCCTTCAAGGCTCGCTCGAAAGGGAACCTCAGGCGCACGAAAAGAGGCTGCGCGCTCGGCAGTTGCGGCCGCAGGCGCGGCCCGAGGCGGGGCTCAGGCTGGCGGGTTTGGCCTCGGCCATGATCGACGTCTCCGACGGACTGGCGGTCGACCTTGCCAACCTGCTCGACGCCTCCGCGGCCGGGTGCGAGATCGACCCGGAAGAGATCCCGGTAGACCCGGATATTCTGCTGTTGGCGGCTCAGAGCGGATGGGAGGAACTCGACCCCCTGCTCCTCGCGCTCACCGGAGGCGAGGACTACGAGCTTTTGTTCGCGCTCGAGGAAACGGCGCTCGACTCCGCCGGCGCCGCCCTGCGGGAGCTGGGGGTCGGGATGACGCGCATCGGGACGGTCGTGACGGGTGGTAGGAGGGTGGGGACCGAAGAGTTGGACCACTTCAGGAGCCTGGGATGGCAGCACCTGCAAGACCACTAGAGAACGTCCCCACCGCGCTGACCATCGCCGGGTCGGACTCGGGAGGAGGGGCCGGGATCCAGGCCGACCTCAAGGTGTTCATGGCGTTCGGTTGTCACGGCACGAGCGCCGTGACGGCTCTGACCGCCCAGAACACGGTGCGGGTGACGGACGTCCACGAGGTCCCCGCTGCATTCGTCGTCGAGCAGATCAACGCGGTCGTCTCGGACATCGGCGTGGACGCGGCCAAGACCGGCATGCTGGCCTCGGCCGCGATCGTCGAGGCGGTCGCCGAAGCCGTGGCCATCCACCGCATCTCTCCTCTGGTCGTGGATCCGGTGTCGGTTTCCAAGCACGGGAGCCGCCTTCTGGCAGAAGACGCCGTCCTAGCGCTGAGGACGCGGCTGCTCCCCCACGCCGCTCTCATCACGCCCAACCTGCAGGAAGCCGAAACGCTGCTGGGCCACTCGGTGCGCACACTCGCGGAGATGAAGGAGGCCGCTCGCGAACTGGCGGACCTGGGGCCGGCAGCGGTGGTGGTGAAGGGGGGCCACCTGAAGGGCGAGGAGGAAGCCGTCGACGTCTTCTACGATGGAACCTCGGTGGAGGTGCTGCGGGGGCCCCGCTACGACACGCAGGACACTCACGGCACCGGCTGTGCGCTGGCGGCGGCGGTGACCGCGGGACTGGCGAAGGGGGTCGGGCTGGCGGAGGCGGTGGCGGACGCCAAGTCCTTCGTGGCCGGCGCCATCGAGAGAAGCCTGCGCCTGGGCTCGGGCTACGGCCCGGTCAACCCGGCCTGGCGCTTGAGTTAGCCGAGGCCCGACGGGCGTCGTCGAGCGCGTCTTCGTCGATGTCACCGGCGCGCGTCCTGAGGTCGAGATAATGGGCCGACCATCAGAGCGGTGAAGGAAGGAGGCTCCCAGCATGAGGAAGACCGCTATCTCGGCTCTTGCTCTCCTCGCAGTGGTCGTGCCCGTCGCGTTCGCGCTCGGAGGACAGGAGCGCGGCGGCGGTCCTGTGGATCGCCAGGGGTTCAGCCGGACCACGGAGGGATCATCCACCACCAGCAGCGAGTGGACCACATCCCAGGCTTCAAAGGGGTGGCCGCGTTCTGCCCGGGTGTCGGCGGGGCGACTGCGGATGTGAGCATGGACCTTCAAGGGGGTTCCGGCCCGGTCGAGGTCAGGGTGCGTATGAACGATGTCACCCTTCGAGTAGAGGGTGAGGGCCCGGTCGGAAGACCGATGAGGCCCAAGGTGGTCACCTTCGATACCGGCACCGGTGCCCCGGAGGAGCCCAAAGCTTTCTCCTACACCTTTGTAGCACGACGGCTACCGGGGGAGCATGGCGTGCGCTTCAAGGTGCAGTGGCGATCCCCCTCTCAGAACGCCGTGACCCTGCGTCACGCAACGTTAAGCACTCTGTGGAACGATGCCAAGGGCACCTGCCTGTAGGGGCTAAGAAGGAACCGGTCAGGTGGGGTCGGCGGCGGAGTTAGCCGCGGCCCGACGGGCGTCGTCGAGCGCGTCTTCGTCGATGTCACCGGCGCGCGTCCTGAGGTCGAGATAGTGGGCCGCCATCAGAGCGGTGAGGAACGGCACCATCACGACGCCCATGAAGGCCGCGCTGGCGCCCCCCTGCAACAGGGCAAGTGCGCCGCCGCCCCATCCCGCCCCCGAGGCCACGCCGAGGGCAACGGAGTAGAGGATCCCCTCGAGCAGCCGCAAGAGCAGCACGACCGGCAGGAGATAGGTGATCGTCCGCAACAGCTCGCCGGTGAGCAAGGCGCGCGCTCGTGGCCTGGCCTCCGCCAACGGCCGCTCCTCGACCACAACCACTTGTGCGAGCGCGGGCGGGCCCAGCAGGACCAGCGGCAGGATCAGGCCGAGAAAGGGAACGAGGTGAGCAAATCCCCCCAGGAGCATGGAATAGAGGGCCGCACCCAGCAGGGACGTGCGCAGAGGATGAAGGCCTCTGTAGGCATCGGCAAGCGACCGGCGGAGCCCCACGAGGTCGGAGGCGATCAACGACGCCCCCAACGCGATCAGGATGCTGGCGAAGAGCTGGAAGAGGGACTCCCGAGCAATGAAGATGCCCACCCACAAAGAATCGGCGGCCTGTGTACGCCACAAACCGAAGCCCGCCAGCGGCAGCCAGAAAAGAATTACCCCGAGCACCAGCGAGGCGGGAGCCAGTCGCCTCAGAGTGCTCCGGTAGAACCCGAAAGCGGAGGCCACCAGCCCTCGGAAGGACAGGGGGAGGCGCGGGTCTCTCTCCGCCACTGGGCCGGGTGAAGCTAGCTGCCGACGCGGCGCTTGGCAAACCAGCCCACGAACAGAAGCCCTGCGGCCGCGGCGGCTCCGACTGCGAGCTTCTTGCCCGCCTCGGTGGCCTCGATCCGGGCGCGGCCCATGAGCTCGTCGACCTTCTGGGCGAGTTCGTCTCTGGTCTCTTCTATCTCGGTGACTGTGCTGTGGGAGTCTTGCCCCATTTGTTTTGCCCCCAGGCGTGGCCCTGTGCGCCGTCGGTGTGTGGCCGAAGCCGAACTCTACCCCGACTCAGCCTTGGGATCAGACGCCCGTAGAGGTATCGGCCCCCCCCGGCCTCTTGCGCAGCGACTTGGCCAGCTCGACGTCGTCCTTGATCGTCTTCTTGGTGAGTTCGGTCTTGAACGGCGCCTGTAGCTTCTTTTTTGCGACGAGGGCTCCAATTCCGCCGCACACCAGCAACACCAGTGCGGTCGCGAGGTCGGCCACCCACGTCCACAAGAATGTGTCGAAACCGTCTCTGAGCGCCAGCAACACGAACATCAAGGCGAGCAGCCCGAACAGTCCCGCAATCGCGATGATCACTGCGCCCTTGGCCTTGACCGCGATCGACTCGCCCACTTCCTGCTTGGCGAGCTCGATCTCCTTGCGGAAGAGCGTCGAGATGTCCTCGGTGATCTCCCTCATAAGCTGGCCGACGGACCGGTTTCCGGGCCGCTCGTTGCGGTAGTAGTCCTCCGTGGACGGTCTGGTGCCCGTCGTGGTCATGTGCCCCCTCCTAACTGTTTGGGTCCGCCCGACCCTATGGGAATCGGACTCGGTCCTCGGGTAAGGCGCCGTTCGCCGAGCACGACATTGAGCTCGGCCGACAAGAGCGTAATGCGTGAGATCAGAAAAGCGGCGATAAGAAACGTCGCGGCGGCCGCGAAGGCTCCAAAGGTCGCTTCTCTGCTCCTGGCGCCGCTGGCGAGATAGAGAGAGCTGAGCGCCTTCAGCAGCTCGAACGCGATCGCTCCGGCGACGGCTCCGGGAAGCACCTCCCGCCACGACCGGTGTGCGCCTCCGAGGTTGCGGAAGGCGCTGGCGAACAGGCCCGTGCTCACCAGAAGCCCGCCCAAAAGGCCGACCAGCGCAAAGAGCCGGGCCACGGCCGAGCCTTCTCCGAAAGTATGATCGGAGAAGTTGGCGAGGCCGCCGAAGGCGGCGGTCAGCACCGCCGCCGGCCCCAGCAAGGCGAGCCAGCGCAGGGACTTGAGCCTCTTCTGGACGAAGGTCCCCTCCTCGGTGATGTGGTCGAGCCGGTTGAGAGAGTGCTCCAGCGCCACGACCGCCCCCGATCCGGTGTAGAGAGACAGGGCGAACGCAGTGAAAGCGAGGCTGCCGGCCCTCTCCTGGAAGAATCCCAATCCCGCCTCCTGCAGCACGTTCGCAAGGAGGGGAACCGCCCCCACGCCTGCCTCCAGCAGGTCTGCTCTGAGCTCCTCGTTGCCTCGGGCGACGAAGCCCAGAACGGAAACCGCGAACAAGAGCAGGGGGAAGATCGAGAAGAAGATGTAGTAGGTGAGCGCCGCCGCGTGCGTGGCGCCGTCGTCCTCGGAGAAGCGCTTGAACGTGGTCATGGCGACGTCGACCGCTGAATAGCGAGCCCGGGCCCGCTCGAGCCTGAGTTTGGCTTGGGAGACCTTGCCGGCAGCGACGCTCAGGGCGCTATCCGGCGCGCAGGACTTTGTTGGCCTTGAGGCATTTCGTGCACACGTTGAGCCTCTTGGCCGTGCCTTCTACCAGCACGCGCATCCGCTGGACGTTTGGGTTCCAGCGCCGGCGTGTGAGCCGGTGCGAGTGCGAGATGTTGTTGCCGAAGCCCGGCTTCTTTCCACAGATATCGCAAACCGATGACATAGCGCTCAAGGGTACCGCACGCCGAGTGCCCAGAGGGTGGCCCGGGTGGCGGGTGGTGAAACGCGGACCAAGGACATCTCACGACCCGCGGGTGATCCAATACGGCTTTGGGGGGCCCCCGGCGCTAGGCTGATAGGGCTATGGCCGAGATAATCACTTTGCCCGTCGGAGGGCTCGAGCTCTTCGCCGAGCCCTCCCGGAGAACCCGGCTCAAGCGCAAGGAGGACGGGCTCGAGACCCTCGGCATCGTCAGCGTCCAGGACCTCTTGCAGCACTACCCCCGCTACCACGTCGATCGCACGCAGCTGCGGACGATCTCAGACCTGGGTCGCTCTGCGCAGGACACAGAGATCCAGATGCACGCCCGGGTCCTGTCGATCAAGCCCCCTTTCAGGACCAGGTCGGGCAAGCGGATGATCGTGGGGAGCATCAAGGACGAAACGGGCGTAATGACCGTCACCTGGTTCAACCAGGACTGGGTGGCGCGGGCGCTGCGGCCGGGGACCGATGCTTTCTTCTATGGGCGCGTGAGCCGTTACAAGGGCAAGCTCCAGATGACCGCCCCTCGCTTCGAGATCGTTCGTTCGGGCCGCGAGCCCTTCAACGTGGGTCGAATCATCCCCATCTATCCGGCCACTGCGGCGCTTTCGAGCGACGGGCTCCGCCGCCTGATGTGGCAGGCGCTGCAGGAGCACAGAGCGGTCGCCGACCCGCTTCCCGATGAGCTGCGCCGCTCGCTGGGGCTGCTCCGGAGAGGGGAGGCGATCCGGCTCATCCACTTCCCCGAGAGCAAGAAGGACGTTCTCGCCGCCCGCCGCCGGCTCGTATTCGACGAGGTCTTCACGCTTCAGCTCGGCCTCGTCTATCGCAAGAGACGGGTCGAGCGCACAGTGCGCGGCATGCGTCAGCTCGAGTCGGGCGAGGGCTCTCTGGCAGAGACGTTCATGCACGCGCTGCCGTTCGAGCCCACAGGGGCTCAGCGACGCGCCTGCGCGGCGGTGGCTTCGGACATGGCACAGCCCTATCCCATGCACCGCCTCATCGAGGGTGAAGTCGGCTCCGGCAAGACCGTAGTCGCCCTCTTTGCCTGCCTCGTCGCCATCGCGAGCGGGCATCAGGCCGCCTTCATGGCTCCCACCGAGGTGCTCGCCGAGCAGCATTTCCTCACCGTCACCGATCTGCTGGGGCGGGCGTTCGGCGACGACGAGGCTCGCAACCTCTTCGCCTCGATCTCGCGCCGCCCCGTCGTCCGTCTGCTGACCGGTTCGACCCCCGAAGCCCAGCGGGCCGAGATTCTGGCGTCCGCCACCGCCGGTGAGATCGACCTCTTGATCGGTACGCATGCCCTGATTCAGAGCTCGGTCGATATTCCCAAGCTGGGCCTCGCGGTAGTAGACGAACAGCACCGCTTCGGCGTGCATCAGCGCAAGGGTCTCGGGGCCAAGTCGTTCGCCGGCGGCGAACCCGACATCCTGGTGATGACGGCAACACCGATACCCCGAACTCTGGCCGTGTCGATCTACGGCGACCTCGACGTCTCGATTCTGGACGAGCTTCCCTTGGGTAGGCGCCCCGTCCAGACTTCGATCGCTGCCACCGAGGCGGAACGACAGGCCGCCTACGAGCTCATACGGTCCGAGGCCGAGACCGGCCGCCAGGCTTTTGTGGTCTACGCCCTTCGCGAGGAGTCCCGCACGACCGACTTGAGAGACGCCAAGAGCGAGGCCCGGCGTTTGCAGAAGGACGTGTGGCCGGAACTCTCCGTGGGCCTCGTCCACGGAGACATGAAGGGGCAGGACAAGGAGGCGGCGATGTCGGCCTTCAGGGATGGTTCGACCCAGGTCCTGGTGGCCACAACCGTCATCGAGGTCGGCGTCGATGTGCCCAACGCCACGGTGATGCTGGTGGAGGACGCCGAGCGGTTCGGGCTCGCGCAGCTGCACCAGCTGCGAGGCCGCATCGGACGCGGGGAGCACGACTCCTACTGCGTACTGGCGACGGGGATAGATCTCGAAGCCGCCCGAGATCCCGCAGGTCGCGCCGCCGCCGAGCGGCTGGCCGCGATCAGAGACACCACCGACGGCTTTCGTCTGGCATTGGTAGACCTCGCCCAAAGAGGCGAGGGGCAGCTGTTCGGTGCTCGTCAGTCGGGCATGCCGCAGCTCAAGATGACGCGCGTGCTCGAGCACCAGGACGCGATCATCGAGGCGCGTGAGCTGGCGGTTAGGTTGTTGGAAGAGGATCCGGAGTTGCAGCATCCGGGGCATCGTGCCCTCGAACGAGAGATGAGAGCGCGGTTCCCGGAACGCTCTCTGGAGGTCGTGCAGTCGGGCTGAATACCTTCGCTCACTGAATGGGGGGTTATGTTGAAGCTATGCGAGTAATAGCGGGGCAGGCAAAGGGGCGGCGGCTGCGCGCTCCGACTTCCGGTACGCGTCCGATGACAGATCAAATGAAGGAGTCGTTGTTCTCCGCGCTCGGCTCCATGGACGGGTTTCGGGTTCTCGATCTCTACGCGGGCTCCGGCTCGCTCGGACTCGAAGCCCTGTCCCGGGGGGCAACAGCCACCACCTTCGTCGAGAGTGCCCACGAGGCGATAGTCAAGCTTCAGGCCAACATCGAAGCGACCGGGTTGGGTTCTCGTTCCGAGGTGCAGTGGACACAGGTTTCTTCCACTCTGCTCCGCCCTGCGGACGAGCGCATGGACCTGATCTTCATCGATCCCCCCTACGGGATGCCGCTAGCCGACGTACGGCGTGACTTGGAGGCGGTCGTGATGGGTGGGTGGCTCGCAGATGCGGGCCGGATCGCCCTCCATCGTCCACTCAAAGAGAGCCGGATAGAGCCGTTTGGGTTGCAGCTCGTGTGGGAGCGCGATTACGGCCAGGCCCATCTCTATGTGTTCGCCCACGAGGACGAAGAGGGCCCAATAGAAAGCGCGACAAAGGCCGCGACAGAGGGCTCGGAGTAGTTCCACGGGTGGGCCACTGATGGCGAGGGCCCTTTGTCCGGGGTCGTTCGACCCCGTGACCAACGGCCACGTCGACGTGATCGAGCGGGCCGCCCGCTACTTCGAGGGTGTGGTGGTCGCTGTCATCAAGAACCCTTCCAAGAGCCCAATGTTCACGATCGACGAGCGAATGGAGATGTTGTCCGATTCACTCTCCGGCCTCGACAACATCGAGATATCCTCATTCGAGGGCCTTCTAGTGGATCACGCACGCACGCTGGGTGTCAGCCTGGTGATCAAGGGGCTGCGGGCGGTGTCTGATTTCGAGTACGAGCTGCAGATGGCGCAGATGAACTCTCGGCTTGCGCCCGAGCTCGACACGATGTTCGTGACCGCCACTCCGGAATGGGCGTTTCTGTCTTCGAGCTTGGTCAAGGAGGTCGCGCGCCACGGGGGCCGGGTGGAGGGCCTCGTCCCCAAGGTAGTCCAGAGCGCGCTCGAGCAGATCCTCGGCAACGAGGACTGAACATGGCAATGTTTTCATGGGAGTAGGCCGGGTCGCTCAGTTAGAGAGCGGCCGGGGACAGGAATAGCGGGAGAGGGGATCGATGGACATCGTCGAACGTCTGGAGGAGCTGCAGGTACTCGTGGAGGAAGCCAAGTCGGTGCCTTTCTCTGCCAGTGCGGTGATTGACCAAAACGAGTTCCTGGAACTGATCGCACAGCTCAAACAGGCTGTCCCCGATGAGGTGAGGCAGGCTCGCTGGATGGCGCGCGACCGGGACGAGCTCTTAGCGCGGGCTCGCAAAGAGGCGGACCGGCTTCTGGCCGAGGCTCGGGAGCAGCGGGACCGGCTGCTGTCGCGCTCCGAGATCGTCCACGCGGCCCAGCGCGAGTCCGAACGCCTGGTCGATGAGGGCAAGGCGAAGGCCGCTCGAACACGACTGGAAGCCGAGGATTACATCGACCAGAAGCTCGCCGGTTTCGAGATCTTGCTAAACAAGACGCTGGCGACGGTCGCCCGTGGCAGGGAGCAACTCGTGGCCCCGAGAGGAGAAGAGTCGGAGGAGCCGAGGGAAAAGGACCCCTTCGACGGCGCCCACCTGAACGAGCCCGCCCTCTAAGGCCGGCCTTCCGCCGAGTGGTGGATAGCGGCTGCTATGTAGCCATTTTACCACCACTCGGCAATGATCGGCCGGTTGAGCAATCCATCCCGGCAAAAAGGTGCCCTCTGATATCATTTTGGCTACCTCGCGGGCCGCATGGAGAGCCCGCACGGCGCGCACAAAGGGGCGTTCGTTTCAGTGTCTAACCTAGTTTTCTCGGTTGCCGGCATCCTGGGGCAACCAGGCCGTCGTCGGGACATCGTCGTAGCCGCGTCCGTGCCGGAAGCCGGCGTGGCCCTTGCGCGTCTCAGCGACACGCCGGTGGAGGCAGAGCTGTGCGCCCAGAGCGTCGTCGAAGGAGTGCTGGTTACCGGCCGGCTGCTGGGCTCGGCCAGAGCCGACTGCGCTCGCTGTGCGCGCCCGGTGCCGCTCGACATCGCGCTCGAGCTCTGTGAGCTTTTCGTTGAGCCCGCCCATGAGCTGGCGGACGAAGCCTATGAGCTCTCGGGTACCGACATCGATCTCGAGCCCGTCTTTCGCGACGTGCTGACACTTGCGCTCCCCCTCAACCCTTTGTGCGATGCCGGTTGCAAGGGACTCTGCGCCTACTGCGGCAAGGACCTCAACGAGGGGGCGTGCTCGTGCCGTCTGGAGAGCCCGGACCCGCGTTGGGCGCCCTTGGAGGAGCTCAAGGTGAAGCTGTCCCAGGGCGCCTCGGAAGGATGACCTAAGAACAAAGAGCTCCGGAGCGGCGGGATCAAGCGACGAACGCCCGTGCCGGACGGCGAGGAGGATGCAGTGGCCGTACCCAAAAGAAGAAAAACCAGATCGAAGATGCGCATGCGTCGCGCCCATTGGCGCGCCGAGGCCCCCACCTACTCGTCCTGTCCCCATTGCCGGCAGCCCAAGCTGCCTCACCGTATTTGCCCCAACTGCGGCTACTACGCGGGTCGCCAGGTTGTCGAGACGGACTAGCTGTTCGGCCGTTCTTTCGGCGTTGGGGCTGCCGGCCCCTCCGGGATCCATCTACGAGCAGGCGCTGACTCACCGCTCGTATGCATTCGAGCGGCCCGGGGCCAGCGAGCACAACGAGCGACTCGAGTTTCTCGGCGATGCCATCTTGGGGGCGCTGGTCACCGATCTCATCTATCGCACCTATCCGGAGCTGGACGAAGGGCACTTGGCGAGGCTGAGGGCGTCGCTCGTCAGCACACAGGCACTCGCCGCACTCGCCCGCCGGATCGGGCTGGGAGAGCACATGTTGCTGGGCCGGGGAGAACGAGCCTCGGGAGGGTGCGACAAGTCCTCTCTTCTGGCCGACACCTTCGAGGCGCTGGTGGGCGCGGCCCACATCGACAGGGGTAGCGAGCACGTCGCCACAGTCCTGGTTCCGCTCTTCACTGCTCGCATGGTCGATGTCGCCGCCGAGGGTGGAGGGCACGATTCGAAGACCGCGTTGCAGGAAGTGATGGTGCGTCTCTACGGCAGCAGGCCTCTCTACCGGGTTCAGTCCACCGGGCCCGACCATGCCAAGCGCTTCACCGCCGACGTCTTCGTCGAAGACCGGCCGTGCGGTAGCGGGTCGGGGCACAGCAAGAAGGAGGCGGAGCAGAACGCGGCCCGTCACGCCCTGGATCGAATGACGGAGTGGTCCGTGGAGGGAGATTCTGGTGCTCGAGCCAGTTGAGGCTTGCCCTCAGTTCATCGTGATGCCCGGGAGGTCGAGCGTTGGAGGATAGGACCAGAGTGCACGTGTTCGTCGATGGCGAGCTCGATACCAGCGACTTTTCGCAGGCGGTCGCCGACAAGGCCTCGGAGCTGGGGGTCACGGGCTGGGTCCGCATGCTCCCGGACGGCCGCGTCGAAGCCGTTTTGGAGGGACCGCGCGACGAGGTCTATCGGGTCGTCGGGTTGTGCCGGGCCGGCCCGAACGGGGTTCGGGTGGCGGGGGTCCAGGTCGATCGCGAGTCCCCCCAGGACGAGCAGACCTTCACGATCAAGTAGCCCGGACCCCACCATTCGGTGCCGAGTGGTGGATAAAGGCTTACTGTGCAACCATTAATGACCACTCGCGGCTGCCTGTCAAAGCCGCGGTCTCGTCGGGGGCCGCTGTTAGGTTGACGCCATGTTCGTGAGGTTCCTACGGCTGTCCGGGTTCAAGTCTTTCGCCCACCCCACCGTGCTCGAGCTCGAACCCGGTATCAACGTCATCGTGGGTCCCAACGGCTCCGGCAAGTCCAACATTGCCGACGGTCTCTCCTGGGTGCTCGGCTCCCAGGCTCCCTCGAGCCTGCGGGGCGCGTCGATGGAGGACGTCATCTTTGCGGGCTCGGCCGAGCGAGCGGGCCTGGGCGTGGCCGAGGTCGAGCTCACCCTCGACAACAGCTCGCGTGCACTGGGGCTGGACCTGTCCGAAGTGACCGTCGGCCGCTTCGCCGACCGGACGGGGAGCTCCGAGTATCGGATCAACTCTGCTACCTGCCGCCTCCTCGACATCCAGGAGCTGCTCTCCGATGCAGGAGTGGGGCGCAGCCTCCACACTCTGGTAGGTCAGGGCCAGCTCGACCAGGTGCTGCACGCCCAGCCTCTGGAGCGGCGCGCCTTCATCGAAGAGGCTGCCCAGATCGGCAAGTACCGCAAGCGCAAGGAACGCTCACTGAGAAAGATCGAGCGAGTAGACGACAACTTGATGCGGCTCGCCGACGTGCTCGCAGAGCTCAGACGGGCGCTGCGGCCGCTGCGGCGCCAGGCGTCCGCGGCCGCCCGCCACTCGGAGCTCGCGGCCGAGCACCGCGAGCTCAAGCAGCGGCTCTGTGCAACGGACCTGCGCGCGCTCGAGCTCGAGGACGCCGAAACCAACCTCCACGTGCAGACGCGGCGAACCGAGCTGGCCCGCGACGAGCTCGAGGGTGTCCGTCGGCGCCTCGAGGGAGCCGGCGCCGAGCGAGAGACGGCTGCCGAAGGAGCCGAGCAGGCGCTGCGCTGCGCTCACGGTGTAAGCAGGGTGACCGACCGCCTCGAGAGCTTGAAGCGGCTCGCGGCCGAGCGCGCCGCCCGTATCGAGCTGCGACTCCGTGCTGAGACCGAGGAGGGCTACCGCGAGCGCATCACACTGCTTGAAGCAGAGCTCGAGCGCTGGGGAGGGCGCTCCGCCGAGCGCATGGCAGAGGCCGATCGAGCGCGCGCGCGTGCGCGTGAGCTACACGAGCAGGCCGCGGCCGCCGCGGCCGCTCTGGTGGAGACTCACGGGGCGGTTGCCGAGTGCCGGGCTCGCGAAACCGCCACCGCTCAGGCCGTGGTGCGGGCCGAGGGCTCAGAGGCGGCGGGACGAGCCACGATCTCGTCTTACGAAGCGCGCACGGCGGCGGTGCAACAGCGCCGCAACAGCGCTCACACGGCGCTCGAGGAAGACGCGGCCGCCATCCGTCGCGCCCAGGACGAGGTGGTTTCCTCCGAGCAGCGGCTGGACGAGGCCACCGAGGCGGCGGCAAGGGCCGAGGCGGTGCTCGAAGAGCAGCGGCAGGAGGAGGAGCGCCTGCGAGACGTGCTGGGCGCCTCGGGCTCCGAGCGGGCCGCCGCAGATGCTCGCGTCCAGGCGTTCGAACAGGTCGATGGGTTGTTCGCCGACCACCCCCACCTCCAGGAGCGACTCAGGCCGTTGCTGGAAGAGGCGCGCACACTGGCGCGACTGGCGGCCGCCGGCACCGAGGAGGCGGGCGTGATCCTGGGCCAAGCGCATGCTCGCTCCGAGCAGAGCTGGGAGCAGGTGGCTTCCCTCGACGAAAGACTCAGGGAGCATGACGCCGTACTGGCCGCTGCCGCCGACCGGCTCGCGGCCGCCCGGCGCCGTTACGACAAGCGGGAGACCGAGCTCGCGACCCTGGACGAGGAGCTTGCCCGAGTGTCTGATGCTCTGGCTTCGGCACAACGCGCCGCGCTCGACGAGCGGGCCGCGCTGCCGGCACACCGATCGGCGCAGAGACAAGCTGCCGAGGACCTCGATCGGCGCCTGCGTGCGGCCGAAGGGGCGGCCGAGCAGAGCCGGACCATCGCGATCGAGGCGAACGAGGCCGAAATAGAGGCGCGCGGCGCCGAGGAACGAGCGTTGAGCGCCCGCCATCGCGTGGAAGAGGCAGAGGCGGGCATCGGCGATGCCAGAAGCTCCTTGAGCGGGCTGGCCGAGGTGCGCGACCGTCTCGAGCGCGAGCACGCACGAGTGCTCCGGCTCGCCGAGATGGTCGCGGAGGTGGCCGGCAGAGCCATGTCGTGGTCGGAGCAAGCACAGGTGCGGGCGCAAGAGGCGCGCGAGCAGGCCCGAGCTTCGGAACGACGGGTGGCCGAGCTGCGCGCCCGCGAACTCGAGCTCGACCAGGGCCTGGGTGCCTCCGAACGTCTGCGAACCGAGCTTGAAGTACGGCGGGCGGAGGCACGCGCTCGCAGCGAGGCCCTGGCCCAGAGGGCGCTGGAGGAGTGGGGACTTACGGCGGCCGAGCTGAACGCGATGGACGTGCTGGGAGAGGACGAGCAAGATGCTCGCACCCGCGCCCAGCAATTGGAGTCGCAGATAAGGCGCCTGGGCCCGGTCAACCCTCAGGCGGCCGAGGAGTGCAGTCAGGCTGAGGAACGCGAGCGTTTCCTGGTGGCGCAGATGGAAGACCTCGAATCCTCGAAGAACGACCTGCTGAAGATTGTGGCCGAGGTGGACGAGACGATCGTCCAGGTCTTCTCGGAGGCCTTCGAGGACGTCGCGCGTGAGTTCGAGGTGGTCTTCGAGCGCCTTTTCCCCGGAGGACGGGGCCGGCTGGAGTTGAGCGATCCCCAGGACCTTCTCGGGGGCGGAATCGAGATCGAGGCGCGGCCCCCGGGCAAACGGATCAAGAAGTTGTCGCTCCTGTCCGGAGGCGAGCGCTCGCTCGTCGCCCTTGCCTTCTTGTTCGCGATCTTCCGGGCCCGGCCCTCGCCCTTCTACCTACTCGATGAGGTCGAGGCGGCGCTCGACGACATCAATTTGCAGCGTTTCATTTCGCTGGTCCACGAACTCGAGGAACGAGCACAGGTCCTGATCGTGACCCACCAGAAGAGGACCATGGAGGCCGCCGACGTGCTCTACGGGGTGACGATGGGTGCGGACGGGGTCTCCGAGGTGATCGCTCGCAGGATGCGGGAGTCGCGGGGGTCGCCGGTCCCCACTCGGTGACGATCGGTCGACGACCAGGGCGGTTTAGCCTGTGAGCATGCTCGAAGGTCTCCTTCCCCAGATAGCGGTCGGCCTGGCCCTCGTCTTGATAGTGGCCGGCGTGGTCGTGGCACGTCGGCGCCGACCTTCGGCGCGGCGCGGCGCCACCCGCATGAAGGACTTCGAGGCGATGGAGCGGGCGGGGCGTACCGCCGTCGAAACGCCCACCCGGGTGGAAGAAGAAGGCCAGCAGGCAGCGCCCACGGGGACGGCACCGGGAGCCGAAGCTCCCCCTCAGGAGCGGATGGAGGAGGCCCGGCCCCGGCCCACGCTGCGCGACCGCCTGGTCAAGAGCAGGCGCTTCTTTGCGGCCCGGCTGGCGGAGGCGTTCGGCGGCGGGGTCGATGAGGACACCTGGGAAGATCTCGAAGCGGCACTGATCCAGGCCGATGTCGGCGTCCAGACCTCAACGAAGATCGTCGCCCGGCTGCAAGTGGCCGCTAGGGAACGCGCCGTTACCGACGCCACCGAACTGCGAGGGTTGCTCGCCCACGAGCTTGTGGCCCTGTTCGAGTCGGTGGACCCCGGACGTGACCGGGCCCTGGCCTTCGCTCCCGAGCCCCCGACCGTGTGGCTAGTCGTGGGCGTCAACGGCTCCGGCAAGACCACCACCATCGGCAAGTTGGCCTCGGATCTCTCCCATCGGGGACAGGGCGTGGCATTGGCGGCGGCCGACACTTTTCGCGCCGCCGCCGACGAGCAGCTCCAGGTGTGGGCCGGGCGCTCTTCGGCTCAGCTCGTGAGGCACCAGCCGGGGGCCGATCCAGGGGCGGTCGCGTTCGACGCCGTCCGCTTCGCGCGCGCCCGCGGCCTGGACGTGCTCCTCATTGACACGGCGGGGCGACTGCATACTAAAACCCCCTTGATGGACGAGCTCTCGAAGATCCGGCGTGTGGTCGAGAAGGAGGGCACGGTCACCGAAGCGCTCCTGGTCCTCGATGCCACTGCGGGCCAGAACGGTCTGGCGCAAGCTCGTGAGTTCACACAGGCGGCCGGCGTAACCGGAGTGGTGCTGACCAAGCTCGACGGCAGCGCCAAAGGCGGGATAGCGCTCACTGTCGAGTCCGAGCTGGGGCTGCCGATCAAGCTCATCGGAGTGGGAGAGGGCATCGACGACCTCGAGCCCTTCGACCCCAAGACCTACGTCGACGCCCTGCTCTCCTAGCCAGATGTTCGACACCCTGTCCGGCCGCCTCGACGAGATCTTCACCCGGCTGAGAGGCCGTGGCCGCCTCAACGAGAAGCAAGTGGACGAGGTCCTGCGTGAGATCCGTCTGGCCTTGCTCGAAGCCGACGTTTCGCTGAGGGTCGTTAAGGCGTTTGTCAGGGACGTCCGAGAGCGGGCTGCGGGGGCCGAGATCCACAAGAGCCTCACTCCGGCTCAGCAGGTGATCAAGCTTGTTCATGCCGCGCTGATCGACATGCTCGGCAAGGAGGCCAGCGGGCTGGCGCACGCCGACCGGCCCCCGCGCATCATTCTGGTCGCCGGGCTTCAAGGGTCGGGAAAGACGACCGCGGCCGCCAAGCTAGCCCGCCTGCTGAAGTCCCAGGGCCGGCGTCCGCTGCTCGCCGCCTGCGATCTCCAGAGGCCCGCGGCCATTCGCCAACTGCAGATACTGGGGGAGCAGGCGGGAGTTCCGACCCACGCAGAGGTGGGCGCAGCCGACCCTGTGGCGGTCGCCGCGCGCGCCCTTACCTTTGCGCGCGACGAGAGCTTCACCGACCTGATCGTGGACACCGCCGGGCGCCTCAACGTGGACCGCGAGCTGATGGCTCAGCTCGCCCGGGTACACGACGCGCTCGAGCCCACCGAGACACTGCTGGTGTGCGATTCGATGACGGGCCAGGACGCAGTCAACGTGGCGGAGGCGTTCAGCAGCGAGGTCGATATCACCGGTGTCATTCTCACCAAGCTCGACGGGGACGCTCGCGGCGGGGCGGCGCTGTCGATGACATACGTCACCGGTCGCCCGATCAAATTCGCGGGAGTGGGGGAGAAGCTGGCCGACCTGGAGGCCTTCCACCCCGACCGCATGGCGTCTCGCATCCTGGGCATGGGGGATGTTCTGACGCTGATCGAGAAGGCCGAGTCTGCGTTCGACCAGGCCGAGGCGACGAAGATGGAGGAGAAGCTTCGCAAGGCCGACTTCACCTTCGAGGACTTTCTCAGCCAGATGCAGGCGCTCAAGAAGATGGGCCCGATGTCGCAGGTCCTGGGAATGTTGCCGGGCATGTCGAAGCTGCCGGTCGGAGATGTGCAGATAGACGAGCAACTCCCTCGCATCGAGGCGATCATCCGCTCGATGACGATGCAAGAGCGAAACAACCCCCATCTCATCAACGGGAGCCGGCGCTCGCGCATCGCCCGCGGGTCCGGGACCAGCGTTCAGGAGGTAAACAAGCTCGTCAAGCAGTTCGACGACGTCCGCAAGATGGTCAAGATGATGTCTGCGGGCAAGCTAGGGGGCCGCATGAAGCTGCCGGGCGGGCTCAACGTGCCGCCTAACCTGGGCCTCTGAGGGGGCTGCTAGAATCTGGTCAATCCCTCTTGATTGCTAATGTTTTCGTGGCGCGAGGGCGCCGTCCCGATCGAGGAGAACCATGGTCAAGATCAGGCTGATGCGAACCGGCAAGAAGAAGAGAGCCTCCTACCGGGTGGTGGTCGCCAACGTCACCAGCCCGCGTGATGGACGCATCATCGAGGCCATCGGGCATTACCAGCCCCGTGCCGATCCGTCGGTCGTCGTCATCGACAACGACAGGGCCGTCTACTGGCTGAGGCAAGGGGCCCAGCCGTCACCGCCCGTCCGTAAGCTGCTCGACATTTCGGGCGCCTGGGGAGAGTTCTCCGGCCGGCCCGGAGTCACCGCGACCGCCGCCGGCGGGAGTGCCCCCGAGGCCGGGGTTGCACCTGCGGCGGCTCGCCGGGCAACGCCGGCGGCCTCCGTTGCCCAGAGCGACGAGGAATGACGCGCGCGCTGATCGAGTATGTCGCTCCGTGGTTGGTCGAGCATCCCGACGCGGTCGAGATAGAGGAGATCGAGAACGAGCGGGGCACGATCGTGGTCGAGGTCACCGTCCATCCCGACGACGTCGGCAAGATCATCGGCAAACGAGGCCGCATCATTCGCAGTTTGCGAACCCTGGCCAAGGCGTCGGGGCAGCGCGAAGGGCAGAGCATCACGGTCGAGGTGGTCGATTAAGGACGGCGAGCTGCTCTTGGCGGGACGGGCGGGAAAGCCGCACGGGCTCTCCGGCGAGCTCTACGTAACTCCGATCTCAGACGACCCGGACCGCTTCGAGCCGGGTGCCGTTCTGGTCGATGCACGAGGCGAGCTCCTCACCGTTGAACGCTCCCGTAGCCATCACCAGCGGTTTCTGGTCAAGTTCGAAGGTGTTGACGACCGCACCGCAGCCGAGGCGAAGCGCGGCCCCCTCTACGTGCAACCGGGCGACGTGCGCACTCTCGAGGAGGGCGAATGGTGGGAGCACGAGCTGATCGGCATGAGCGTGGAGGACCCCGAAGGTCGCGAACTTGGGCGGATCACAGGGTTCATGTCCAGGGTGGCGCAAGACCTGCTGGTGATCGAGACGCCCGCCGGCGAAAGGCTCGTCCCCATGGTCGAAGCCATCGTGAACGAGATCGACAGGGAGGGCCGCCGCGCGGTCGTCGATGCCCCGCCGGGCCTGCTCGACTAGTGGTGCGTCGGTGAACATCGACGTTGTCACGATCTTTCCCGGGCTTGTGGAGGGCTTCCTCGGCTGGGGAGTGCTCGGCCGCGCGATCGCAGCGGGACGGTTGAACGTTCGAGCCCACGACCTCAGGGAGTGGTCCACCGACCGGCATCGCTCTATAGACGACGAACCCTACGGGGGCGGGGCCGGCATGGTGATGAGCCCGGCCCCCTTCTTCGAGGCGGTCGACGCCGTGCGAGATCCGGGTGGGCATGTCGTGCTGCTCTCCGCGAAGGGACGAAAGCTCGACCACGAGGGAGTAACGAGTCTCGCCGGGCGGGCTCAGCTGGTCCTTCTGTGCGGTCGCTATGAGGGAGTCGACGAGCGGGTGGCGGAGGTGTCCGACGAGGAGCTGTCGATCGGCGACTTCGTGTTGGCCGGAGGTGAGCTCGGAGCGTTGGTGGTAATCGAAGCTGTAGCCCGCCTCCTGCCCGGGGTGCTCGGTAACGAGCAATCGCTGAGCTTCGAGTCTCATACGGCTGGGACTCTGGAGTATCCGCAATACACGCGCCCCGCCGAATATCGGGGGCTACGGGTACCCGCGGTCCTGTTGTCGGGTGACCACGGTGCCATCGAGCGCTGGCGCCGAGAGCAGTCCGAGCGGCTGACCAGGGAGCGGGGATCTCCGACTCCGAGAGCGGCCGGGCGATGAGCCCGAGCCTGCAACAACCGTCACGCATCACCGCGATGTGTTTCGATTGTTGAGCTCATGACACGGACCACGCTCACGAGGCCGCAGGCCGGCTCGATCCCCACGGCTGCAGGCGTCTACCTGTTCAAGGACCCACGGGGCCGGGTCATCTACGTCGGCAAGGCGAAAACGCTGCGCTCGCGCCTCTCCAACTACTTCGGGCCCGAGCTCCACCCGCGCACCCGGGCGATGGTCGAGGCCGCCTCCGAAGTTGAGTGGATCGTGACCGACAACGAGGTCGAGGCGCTTCACCTAGAGCTCAATCTGATCAAGGAGCACCGTCCTCGCTACAACGTGCGCTACCGCGACGACAAGAGCTATCCGTATCTTGCCGTGACCCTCGACGAGGAGATTCCCCGTGCGCGCGTGATGCGCGGAACGAAGCGCAAGGGAGTCAAGTACTACGGGCCCTTCGCTCACGCTTACGCGATCCGCGACACGCTCGACCTCTTGCTCACGACGTTTCCCGTCAGGACGTGCTCTCAAGGGGTGTTCGACCGCTGTCGTAGACGTAATCGCCCCTGTCTTCTTTACGACATCGAGCGCTGCTCGGGACCGTGTGTGGGCGCTGTGACGCCGGACGAGCATCGCACGATCGTCGGGGAGCTGTGCGACTACCTCGACGGGCACACGCGCCCGGTGATCGACCGCCTCGAGGCCGCCATGAAGGAGGCGTCGAACAGGGAGGAGTACGAGCTTGCCGCCAAGCTGAGGGATCAGCTCGACAACGTTCGTCGTGCCATCGAAAAACAGCAGATGGTCTCGTCGGAGCGCGACGATATCGACGTCGTAGGCTGGCACGAAGACGACCTCGAGGCCGCGGTTCAGGTGTTCTTCGTGCGGCGCGGGAGGGTGACCGGACGCAAGGGCTACATCATCGACAAGGTCGAAGACCTTGCAACTCCGGAGTTGGTCGAGGGATTTTTGGAACGACTCTATGCTGACTCGGACGTCCCGCGGCGAGTGCTGGTGCCGGTGCAGCCGGCCAACCGTGCGCTGGTCGAGTCGTGGCTGTCCAACCTCCGGGGTGGGCCTGTCACGCTGACGGTTCCACAGAGGGGAGCAAAGCGCTCATTGCTTCAGACCGTGACCGACAACGCCAAGGAAGCGTTCGCTCGTCACCGGCTCAAGCGCTCGAGTGACTTCGCCTCTCGCTCTCGTCAGCTCACCGAGTTGCAAGAGGCATTGGGACTGAGACTGGCTCCGCTTCGTATCGAGTGCTTCGACATCTCCAACACGGGCCCATCTGAGGCGGTCGGCTCCATGGTCGTGTTCGAGGACGGCATCCCCAAGCGATCCGACTATCGTCGTTTTCAGATCAAGGACACAAGCGGTCCCGACGACTTCGCAATGATGGGAGAGGTCGTGAGGCGAAGATTTGCGCGTCACCGTCGCGAGGACTCGGACACCGAGACGAACCGGAAGTTCGCCTATACACCCAACCTGGTGGTGATCGATGGAGGCAAGGGACAACTGGGACGCGTGCTCGAGGTCATGGAAGAGCTAGGGATCGACGATATAGCGGTGTGCTCACTGGCCAAGAGGATGGAGGAAGTCTTTCTTCCCTATCAGAGTGAGCCAATCATCATCCCTCGCAGCTCTGAGGCGCTTTATCTATTGCAGAGCGTCCGGGACGAGGCTCACAGGTTCGCGCTCACCTACCATCGCCTTCGCCGCAACAAGAGCATGACGCGCTCTGCGCTCGACGCGGTGCCGGGCTTGGGAGACGCTCGCCGCAAGAAGCTATTGAACCATTTCGGCTCGGTCAAGCGAATTCGGGGGGCAACCTTAGAGGAGCTCTATGAGGTCCCGGGACTGCCGCACTCCGTGGCGGACGCATTGTTTGCCCACTTCTCAGATCCAACCGCAGCGCAGCAGCAGGCGTCATGAATCTGAGACAGCGCGCACGAAACGTCGACGTCTTGGTCATAAGTGGGCTGTCGGGCGCGGGGCGGTCCGAAGCCGCAAAAGCACTCGAGGACCTCGGTTGGTTCGTGGTAGACAACCTTCCGCCGGCGCTGATAAAGACGATGGTGTCCCTGGCCTTGGCGCCCGGCAACGACCTCGATCTGATTGCGTTGGTGATCGATGCACGCGGCGGCACGTTCTTCTCGGAAGCGATGAAGGAGCTAGAGAAGCTGAGGCGGGATGTGTGTAACTACAGGCTCGTGTTTCTAGAGGCCTCGGACGATGTCTTGGTGAGACGCTTCGACGCCTCTCGGCGCAAGCATCCTTTGGCGCCGGACGACAGGGTGGCAGTCGGCATCCAGCGAGAGCGCGATCTCATGAGGCCGTTCAGAGAAGGCGCCGACATCGTGGTCGATACCTCGGACATGTCGGTGCGCGCGTTGAGGACGCGGCTGGGTTCCTATTTCTCGGATGTGCGCGTTGCCGACGGGCTAAGCACGACCGTGATCTCTTTCGGCTACAAGTACGGTTTACCGCTCGATGCGGATCTTGTGTTCGACGTTCGTTTCCTGCCCAACCCACACTGGGTGCCCACTCTTCGCCCCTTGACGGGACTGGAGCAGACGGTCAAGGACTATGTCCTCGGCCAGAGCGCGACGGCCGTGTTCATGGACCGTCTCTGCGATCTGCTCATGTTGTTGTTGAAGGGCTACCAGGAAGAGGGGCGTCACTACCTAACCGTGGCGATCGGGTGCACCGGCGGACGTCACCGCTCCGTGGTGTTGTCAGAAGCCATAACCGCGACCATTCGCGACCTTGGATACCGGGCCAAAGTCGTTCATCGCGACGTCGAACGCCCGCAGACTTAATGCCGAAGTTGAAGGTGACCGGAGTGGGGGGCGGTCACGGCCTTGCGGCCACGCTCAAGGCGGCGCGGCTCTATGCCTCAGAAGTTGCTGCGGTGGTAACGGTGGCGGACGACGGTGGCTCCTCAGGCCGCTTGACGAGAGAGCTCGGCATTCCCGCCCCAGGAGACATCCGCAACTGTCTCGTGGCGTTGTCCGAGGATTCGGCTCTTGCCCGCCTCTACCAACATCGCTTCGGCGACGGGACGTTGAGTGAGCACCCTCTCGGCAACCTCGTAATCGCGGGACTGACTGAGATGACCGGAGATTTCGCTGCGGCGGTGCAGCAAGCAGGCGAGCTGCTGGGTGCCTGTGGGCGGGTCCATCCCGCCACCACCGAGGTGGTGGCGTTGCGGGCGCGCGTAAACGGGGAGGTCGTGCGAGGCCAGGTGGCCGTGCAGAGCGCGCTGGCCCCCATCCAGGCGGTCTATCTCAAGCCTCCCAACCCCGGCGCCGACGACGGGGCGGTGCGAGCGATTCTTGAGGCGGACCAAGTGGTGCTGGGGCCCGGGAGTCTGTTCACGAGTCTCATTGCCACCGTGATTGTCCCCGGCATCAAGGAGGCGCTGAGCAGAACCGAGGCCTGCAAGATATTCGTGTGTAACAGCTGCACTCAGCCGGGGGAGACGACCGCACTGAGCGCGGGGGGGCATCTCGAGGCGCTGCTGGCCCACGCCGGCCCCTATGCGGCGGACGTCGTGATGGTCCAGTGTCCTGTGTTGGAGCCCGCCGGGGTGGTGCTGGACCGTGAGGCGTTGGGATTCTCCGGCGTGAAGGTGGTGGAGGCCGACATCGCCGCCCCCGACGGCGGGCACGACCCGGTTCGGATGGCCGAGGTTCTGCGGGCCCTCACCTGAGCGCTCCAGGACTTTCCGCCGGCTCCGCCCCAGCTTAGGATGATGGCCAGATTCTCGACCAAACGGCTAGATCAAAACGGGAGGTGTCGTCGATGGCGACGCGAGTAGGGATCAACGGCTTCGGGCGCATCGGACGAAACTTCTTCCGGGCGTTCACCAGCAAGGGCGCGGACTTGGAGGTTGTGGCGGTGAACGACATCACCGATCCGGCCACGATCGCCCACCTGCTCAAGTACGACACGGTCTTCGGCCGGCTCGGCAAAGAGGTCAAGAGCTCCGACGACGGCTTCTCGGTAGACGGCGCCGAAGTGAGAGTTCTGTCCGAGCGAGACCCCGGCTCGCTGCCGTGGGGGGACCTCGGAGTGGAGGTGGTGGTCGAGTCGACCGGGCTGTTCACTAAGCGAGCCGACGCCGCCAAGCATCTCGACGCCGGCGCCAAGAAGGTAATCATCTCGGCTCCCGCCAAGGACGAGGACATCACCCTTGTAATGGGGGTCAACGACGACGACTACGATCCCGCACAGCACAGCATCATCTCCAACGCGTCCTGTACTACCAACTGCGTTGTACCGATGGCGAAGGTGCTGCAGGACAACTGGGGTATCGAGAAGGGTTTCATGACCACCTGCCACGCGTATACCGGAGATCAGCGTCTGCAGGACCTGCCGCACTCAGACCTCCGCAGGGCGCGCGCCGCGGCCCTCAACATCATCCCGACCTCAACCGGCGCAGCCAAGGCCGCGGCGTTGTCGCTGCCGGAGCTCAAGGGCCGCCTGGACGGCATTGCCTTGCGCGTCCCCGTGCCCGACGGCTCCGTTACGGATCTCGTGTGCAACTTGGGGGCCGAGGTCTCGATAGAAGAAGTCAACAGCGCCTTTAGGGAGGCTTCTCAGTCGGCGCGTATGAAAGGAATCCTCTACTACACCGAAGACCCGATCGTCTCATCAGACATCGTCGGTGACGCGCACTCGTGCGTGTTCGACAGCCTCTCGACGATGACCAACGGGAACATGGTAAAGATCCTGGGCTGGTACGACAACGAGTGGGGCTACAGCAACCGCCTGGTTGACGTGACGGAGATGGTCGCAAGCAAGCTGTGACTTAGTGGGACGCTCGCCTCACGGCCCCGGCGGCCCCCGCCCGGCATCCGGGTCCGGAGGTGTGAGCTTTCCCCTTCTCCGATCTTCTGCGGTCTTTCTCTGATGGCACCCGTAGCAGCGCCACTTGAGGTTGCCGGTCGAAGCGAAGCCCCCGACAGCATGCGGATCGAGGTGATCTTTCTCGGTCCTGAAGCGGTGGCCGCAGTCGATGCACTTGACCCCGTCGAACTCGGGAGGCTCGCCCAGCTGCAGCGCCAAGAGGACCTCCACCGGAGTGTTGCGGGTCCAGCGGCGCAGGTGACGCAGATCGGTGCCGTCGTAGAAGACCCCTGAGAGAAAGGCGTCGGAGGCGATCTCTCTGGCCCTCTGAGGGGAGATGGGGCCGACCCCTGGAATCTTGCACACTTCGCCCTCTCTGACGTCGTTCCAGCCCCGCTGTGTGATCTCGTGTGAGACCAGCACCACCAGCTCGGGCTTGCGAGCCGGGGTCGTCGTCCCGGTAGAGGAGAGCAAACCGGCGTAGGCGTCGGCGAGGTGGCGCTCGAAGGGCTCCTGCCGTCCGTCCCTCTTGGCGGCACGAAAGCGCCGCCCGGCCTCGGTCTCGGCTCGGTTGACGAGGGGAACTCCAACATGAGGCTCCAACAGGAGATTGATGGAGATCATGCCGAGCTCGTCACGGTAGCTGCGAGCCTTGCGGGCCTCGTGCTGGCGTGCGGCCAGGCCCCGATGCTGCTCGGCTTCCAGGACGATCTTTCTCGACTTATCTCTGAGCGTCTGGAAGGAGTCCTCCTGGGCCGCCTTCAGGAGCTCTGTCGAGGAGCCGGGGGAGGCCTGCTCCGCTCTGGCGATCTCAGTTGCCTGGTCCACGGAGATCTCGCCCGACTTGAACGCCTCTCTGACCTCGTCGGCCCCCTTCAAAGAGTTTCCGGTGTCCACCGCAGCCTTGGCCTTGCCCACAGACACTCCGGTGGTGCGCGCCAGTACTGTTGCGTCATCGAGCTTTGCCGCCAGCATGGTCTTGCCGTAGGACACCAGCTTCTCGGCCTTGGCGTAGCGCGACAGAAGCTCCCGCACTGAATGAGCGTCCAATACCTCGGGCTCGAGATCGATGTTGGACTTCTCGATCTGCCTGATCGCCTCGTCCATCGCAGTGAACTCCATAGCTGTCACTGTGACAGAAGGCTGTGACAATTCAGGAGTCGAAACCGGCCTTCGTAGAAAATTTCTCAGACTTTCTTTTGGAATCTTGTCGCTTCGGTCAACGACAGCGCGAACTCATTCCGGCAATGCCTCTTCGTCGGTATCGATGCCCCTGGTATGGCAGGTGGAAACCGCGATCAGCTGTCCCTCACCCATGCAAAAGTGGTGCTGCCTCCATGATCTTCACGCGGGAGTCAAGGACCGCAAAGAGGCCGCGCCCGGAGGGCCGAACTCTCGGGCTGTCGGCGGCGTCTAAGTGGAGTGTCTATAAGGAGGGGTCATGGATCGAAAAGTGGCGATAGGAGCCATCAGCATCGGCATGGTAGTTATCATGATTGCCGTGTCGACGGCCGCGTGCGGGTATTCGCAAGCCACTCCGCCGACCTCCTCTCGCTTCCGGCTTGCCTTAGTGGGCCGCGGGAACATCCCGAGGGCATACATCGAACGGGAGCAGGAAGGGCAGCAGTCCGGGCGATTCCTACGTGTTTCGAGGCTCCCTCGCCAACCAGAGTGACGAGCGAGTGGGACGTCTACGAGCGCGCTTCGACACCTTCCGCTCACGCCCTGGATGGGGCAACTACGAGGCGACTTTTCGCCTGTGGGACCGTGGCACGCTCGTTGCCCTAGGTGCGCGTCAGGTCGAGTCGGATGACCGGAATCATGGAGCGCTCGCGGTCGTCGGAGGGACGAGTGAGTTCATCGCAGCCGAAGGCACCGTCCGCGTTTGGGTGCTGGACAAGGGAGTAACGACCTTTCGCTTCCGGCTTCGCTAGGGCCTCAAAGCGTAGCCCTAAAGGTCGAGACCCTGTGTAGGTTTCGGCCGCGCTCCAAGGGCGGTTCAACGTCGTCGTGGTGATAGTTCTGGTCAATCGCATGGCGTTCGCCTGTCTGCGGCCCGTTAGCGGCGGTGCATCCCCGAGGCGTAGGTGCCCAGCAGGCGCGTGAAAGTCGCGTGTTCCGACACCTCCGAGAGAGCCTCCACCATGCCCGGCTCTCCGGCCGGAGCCTCCACGTCGACGTAGAAAACGTACTCCCACGGGCGTCCCGCACGGGGCCGCGATTCGAGCTTGTTGAGGCTTAGGTGGCGATCGGCGAAGGCTGCGAGGCAGCGGGCGAGCGAGCCGGCCACGTGGCCCACGCCGAACACGAGCGAGGACTTGTTGGGCTCGGCCAGCGAAGCAGGATCGCGCGACAGGGCCCCGAAGCGCGTGTAGTTGTCGGGATAGGTCTGGATGCGCTCGGCGAGCACATCCAAGCCGTAGAGAGACGCGGCCCTGCTGGAGGCGATGGCACCGGTGCGATCGAGCTTGTCGTCGTTGATTCGCTTGGCCGCCCCGGCGGTGTCGTACTCGGCCCGGATCGAGATGTTGAGCGCAGTCAAGAACTCCTCGCATTGAGAGATCGCCTGAGGATGCGAAACGACCTCAGCAAGATCATCGATCACGACGCCCGGAAGAGCGAGCAGGCAGTGGTTGACCCGCACGACGGTCTCACCCACGACGTGCAACCCGTGCTTGAGGAACAGATCGTAGGTCTCGTTGATGCTACCGGCCTGTGAGTTGTCCATTGGAACGAGACCCAGATCGGCGCGGCCCACCTCGACCGCCTCGAAGACCTTGCGGATAGAGGACAACGGCGCGTGAGTGGCTGAGGGGAACAGGGCCTGCACCCCTTCCTCGGAATAGGCACCGATCTCGCCTTGATAGGCGACGACGGTCACGACATGACCTTTTCACCTGAGCCGTTGCTGCTGGCGAGCACCGTGCGGCCACGTTCTATGCCGGTGGCGGCGGTCTCACACAGCGCCTCGAACGAGGCCTCGAGAATGTTGGACGACGTGCGTTCCGCCGCCCATCGTCCGAGCTCGTCCGCCGCCTCGATCAGCACCCTCACCTGGGCTCCCGTGCCGTCGGCGGCGTCCACCACCGACACCCGATAGTCGGACAGCCGTACTCCCTCGATCTCGGGAAAGCGCTCCTCGAGGCACAAGCGCAAAGCGTTGTCGAGCGCATGCACCGGCCCGACACCGGCGGCGGCTCGCCGTACGAACGCCTTCGCCACCTCCACTTCCACGATGGCCTGTACACGTTCGCCCTCGCGCGTCGAACGTTCGCTGACGACCTTGTATCCGCAAACCTTGAAATAATTCTGATTTGTCATCGGGAGTCCCTCGCTATTGCCACCGGCTCTTTCTCCAAAGCTTCGATCAACATCTGGGCGGCACGAACTGCGGCGGTAGGGTCGGCGCTGCCCGTTCCCGCGATGTCGGGGGCCGAGCCATGGACGGGCTCGAACAGGCCGATGCACCTGCTGGGTCTGGTCGCGTGATCGGGATGAAGGTTGGCGCTCGCAGCGCTTCCCAGTCCCCCCGACAACCCGGCGGCCAGGTCTGAGAGCAGGTCTCCGAAGAGGTTGTCGGTCAACACCACGTCGAAACGCTCCGGCTCGATCACGAGCAGATACGCGGCCGCATCGGCGTGTTGATAGCTAAGCGAAACCTCGGGAAATTCCTTTGACACCTCTGTCACGACCTCCAACCACAGCGAGCCCGCGTGGACGAGAACGTTCGTCTTGTGAACCCAGGTGAGGCGGCCGCCGCCGCGCGCTGCGAGCTCGAACGCGTAGTGGGCGCAACGCTCGATCGCCGCTCTCGTGTTGACGCTCGTCTCCGTCGCCGCGTCCGGCTCCCGGCTCCCCACACCGGAGTAGGGGCCCTCGGTGTTCTCGCGCACGAAGGTCACGCCCAGCTCAGGGAAGGGGCGAAGATTGATGTAGAGATCGAGCTCCTTGCGGAGCCTGAGCAGCACGCCTCGCTCGAGCACCCCGTCGGGTACGCGGGGGTCGCCGATGGCGCCGAAGAGCAGGGCATCCGACTCCTTGATCGTGTCGAGATCCTCGTCCTCGAGCAGGCGGCCGCTGGACAGGTAACGCTCCGCTCCCACCTCCAGCATCTCGACCTTGAAGTCGGCCGGCAACTCGCGAAGAGCGACCTCGATGACCTCTGGACCGATGCCGTCTCCCGCCAATACCGAAACGCGCCTTGTGTTCACCGGCCTCAACTTCGCAGTGCTGCCATCTGCCGGTGTGACAAAGCGATCAGGCGATTCACGGCCGATAGGTAGGCGCGCGCCGAGGCCTCGACCACGTCGGTGGATACTCCGCGACCCGTAGCTTTGCGAACCGGCACATGGTGCGCATCTCCGGACGACAAGACGATCGTCACGTCACCGAGGGCGTCTATGCCTCCGGTGACACTCGACACATTGAAAGACTCGAGGCGAGCTTCGATACCGGTGGCGCGCTGAATGGCGCCGCAAGCAGCATCGATCATGCCATCGCCTATCGCCGACTCGTCGATTATCTGGTCTGCGCGCCGGAGCCGGACCGTGGCCGTGGGGGACATGTGCGTCCCGCCCGCGACCTGGATCGAGATCATCTCGAACTCTTCCGCGTCGGATGACAGCTCATCCGCCACGATGGCCTCTAGGTCGATGTCGGTGATCCGGATCTTGCGGTCGGCGAGAGACTTGAAGCGCTCGAAGGCTTTTTGCACCTCCGCCTTGTCGAGGTGGAAGCCCATCTCCTCGAGCGCGTTGGCGAACGCGTGCCGGCCCGAATGCTTGCCGAGCACGATGCGCGAGCCCTCAAGGCCCACATCGACGGGATCCATGATCTCGTAGGTGGTCCTTTCGGCCATCACACCGTGCTGGTGGATCCCGGCTTCATGAGCAAAAGCGTTGGCGCCGACGATCGCCTTGTTAGGCGGCACGGCATATCCGGTGAGCATGGACACGAGTCGCGAGGTGCGCGCTATTTCCTTCGAGTTGACGGCCGTGTCGAATCCGCCGACGGAATGGCGCGTGCGCAACGCCATGACGACTTCCTCGAGCGAGCAATTCCCTGCGCGCTCACCGATGCCGTTGACGGCCACCTCGATCTGCCGGGCCCCGGCCCCCACTCCCGCCAGTGCGTTGGCGACGGCAAGCCCAAGGTCGTCGTGAGTGTGCACGCTCCAAATGACTTCCTCCGAGACTTCCGAGGCGAGATAACGGACCAGCTCCCCGAATTCGGCGGGAAGCGAATAGCCGACGGTGTCGGGCAGGTTCAGAGTCGTTGCGCCGGCCCGCGCCACAGCCCTGTAGACCTCCACCAAGAAGGCCGGGTCGCTGCGGGTCGCATCCTCACAGGAGAACTCGACCTCGTCGACATGTGAACGGGCCCGCTCCACGCCGCGCGTCGCCGCCTCGAGGACCTCAGCCGCGGACATACGCAGCTTGTGTTTCATGTGGATCTCGCTGGTTGCGATAAAGGTGTGAATCCGGGCTCTCTGAGCACTGCCCACGGCCTCTGCCGCGCGGTCGATATCCCGCGGATCGACGCGCGCCAGCCCCGCGATGATCGGCCCTTTGACCTGTGAAGCGATCGCCTTTACTGCTTCTGTTTCGCCCTCGGAGGAGATTGGGAAGCCGGCCTCGATGACGTCCACTCCCAGGCGAGAAAGCTGCTCGGCAATCTCGACCTTCTCCCTCAAGTTCAAGGAGATGCCGGGTGACTGTTCGCCGTCTCTAAGAGTCGTATCGAAGATACGAACGTTGTGAAGGCTCAGTCCGTTCGCTACATCGCCCTCCTCTACATCGCCTGCGGTTACTTCCGCTTCATCCACGACATCATCTCCCTGAGGCGAGCCCCAACCTCTTCGATCGGGTGCTGTGTCTGGCGACGCCGTTCGGCGTCGAGCACCGGAGTACCGGCGCGGTTCTCGAGCACCCATTCACGGGCGAAGGCGCCGGAACGCACATCCTCGAGCGTCTTTCTCATGGCAGCCTCGACTTCGGGCCCGATGATCTCTTTGCCGCGCGTCAGATCTCCGTATTCTGCGGTGTCCGAGATCGCATTGCGCATGCCGGCGAAGCCGCCTTCATAAAGCAAATCGACGATCAACTTGAGCTCGTGCATGCACTCGAAGTAGGCGATCTCGGGCTGATAACCGGCTTCGACCAGGGTCTCGAAGCCGGCCTGAATAAGTCGCGAAGTCCCGCCGCACAAGACCGCCTGCTCGCCGAACAGATCCGTCTCGGTCTCCTCCGCAAAATTAGTTTCGAGCACTCCGGCGCGCGCACAGCCGAGCCCGCGCGCGTATGCAAGTGCCCTTGACATCGCTTCTCCGGTGGCGTCCTGATGAATCGCCACGAGCGCAGGGGTGCCGCTGTTCTCCTCATACGTCCGGCGCACCAGGGGGCCGGGAGCCTTGGGGGCGACCATCGACACGTCGATGGAGTCGGGCGGGCGGATCTGTCCGAAGTGGATGTTGAAGCCGTGCGCGAACAGCAGAGTCGCCCCCGACTTTAGATTGTTCTCGACCGCCTCGTGATACACCGCCGCCTGATGCTGATCGGGCACCAACATGGCCACGAGATCCGCATCGGCACAGGCCTCGTGCACGCTTGCAACCGCCAGCCCATCGCCTTCCGCGCGTGACCATGAAGTCGAGTCCTTGCGCAGCCCGACCGTCACGTCCAAACCGGAGTCCTGAAGATTGAGAGCGTGTGCCCTGCCCTGAGACCCGTATCCGAGGATCGTGACGTTCTTGCCCTCGAGCGGCGCGCCCGGAGCGTCCTTCTCGTAGTAGATGCGAGCTGCCATTAGTTGTCCCCTTTCTCGGGACGCCGGATGCACCGGCGTCCGAACTGCGGCTCTCCCTCTTGAAGACTCTTATGAGGCTTGTTGAACCGCGACGGGCCGGAGCACACCGGCCCGCAGCCCCCGGGCACCTCGTCCCAGAGCGACTCTGCCCGTACGCGCCATCTCGATGATCCCGAAGGGGCTCAGCAGTTGCAGCAACGCCTCGATCTTCTCGGGCGTGCCCGTGGCCTCAACAACGATGGACTCAGGATCGACATCGATCACCTTGGCCCTGAAGATCTCGACCATCTCGAGCACCTCGGCGCGCCGGCCCGCACCTGCGCCCACCTTGATCAAGGCCAGCTCGCGCTCGACCGACGCGTTGTGCTCCAGCTCTGCAATACGGAGCACGTTGATGAGCTTGTGCAGCTGCTTGGTGACGTGCTCAAGCGGTTTGTTGTCTACAGAAACGACGATCGTCATGCGGGAAACCGCAGGATCTTCGGTTTCCCCCACCGCAAGCGAATCGATGTTAAAGCCGCGGCGGGCAAACAATCCCGAGATGCGAGCGAGCACGCCGGGCTTGTTCTCGACGAGCACCGAAAGCGTCTGTGTCGTGGTGTTCACGCCGTTCTCCTGACATCGATGTCGGGGGCACCCGGCTCGTCGGGAGAGGAAGGCCCGAGGATGATGTCGTCGTTTGAGGCACCCGCCGGGATCATCGGGAAACACATCTCGGTCGAGTCGACCCGGAAGTCGATGACGCAGGGCCGGTCGTCGACGCCCAACGCTTTGTCCACGATCATCTCGACCTCTTCAGGTCTCGTAGCCCGTAGTCCGACCGCGCCGTAGGCCTCTGCCAGCTTGGCGTAGTCGGGAACCTCCTGGGGCAGGTGCACCTCCGAGTATCGCTCGTCGTAGAAGAGCTCCTGCCATTGCCTGACCATGCCGAGATAGGCGTTGTTCAGGATGGCGACTATGAAGGGCGTGTGGTTGAGAGTTGCGGTGGCAAGCTCCTGGGCGGTCATCTGGAAGCATCCGTCGCCGTCTATAGCGACGACTCGGTCGTCGGGGCGCCCCACCTTTGCACCGAACGCCGCAGGTACGGCAAAGCCCATTGTTCCGAGCCCTCCCGAGGTAACCCACGAATAGGGACGGTTGCAGGACATGATCTGAGACGCCCACATCTGGTGCTGCCCCACCCCGGTCACGACGACCGCCTCTCCCTTCAGCGCCTGATTGAAGAGGTCGACGACGAACTGTGGCTTGATCGGCCCGTCATCCTCTTGCTTGTAGGCGATCGGGTAGTCCCGGCTCCACGACGACACGAGCTCGTGCCAGGCGTTGAGGTCGGGCCGCCCGTCCACCGACATGTTCTCGACCACCGCTCTGCTGAGCTCGACAATCACGCTGCGCGCGTCGCCGACGATGGGAACATCAGCGGGCCGGTTCTTACCGATCTCGGCCGGGTCGATGTCGGCATGGATGATCTTGGCCTCGGGAGCGAACCCCTCGAGATTCCCGGTGACGCGGTCGTCGAAGCGGGCACCGATGTTGATTAGCAGATCAGACCTCTGCATCGCGGTCACCGCCGCATAGGAGCCATGCATGCCGGGCATCCCCAAGCAGAGGGGATGGGTGTCTGGAAACGCGCCGCGCGCCATGAGTGTGGTGACAACAGGCGCACCTATCGCCTCCGCCAGCTGAATCAGCTCTTCGGCGGCACGCGCCTTGAGAACTCCTCCGCCGACGTAGAGGACCGGACGGCGGGACTCGTTGATGAGCCGAGCCGCACCCTTGATCTGGCGGGCGTTGGGTTGAACGATTGGCCGATAGCCGGGCAGATTGATGGACGCGGGCCACTCGAAATGGGTCTGCG
>JALZJN010000281.1 GCA_030859735.1 Actinomycetota bacterium | reverse complement strand
TCGAAGACCGCTTCAGTTGCGCTCGTCATCTTCTTCTCGAGCTCGTTGTTGACGTGAGCGAGCTCCCAACGGAACTCCTGGATGCTCTGAACCCATTCGAGATAGGACACGCACACACCACCGGCGTTGGCGAGAATGTCCGGCACGATCGTGATCCCGCGCTCCATGAGCTCTAGGTCGGCCGCCGGCGTCACCGGGGCGTTAGCCGCCTCGACGATCATCCTGGTGTTTAACTGCGAAGCATTGCTACAGTTGATTACCCCCTGGATGGCGGCGGGAATGAGGATGTCGCAGTCGAGAGTCAAGAGCTCCTCGTTGCTGACGTTGTCGGCTCTTGAATAGTCGTGTAGTTCACCGTTTGCCTGATAGTGATCCTTCACTGCGTCGAGGTCGAGGCCCTCAGCCGAATGAATACCTCCCTTGACGTCCGACACGGCAATGACGTTCGCGCCTTTCTCCACGGCAAGGACGGAAGTCCAGTAGCCGACGTTGCCGAATCCTTGAACGACCACACGAGCACCGTCGAAGTCCACTCCTTTCAGCGGCGCTGACTGTGCGGCACAGATGACCACACCGCGACCGGTTGCCTCCTCGCGGCCCGGCGAACCCCCCAGCTCGACGGGCTTGCCCGTGACAATGCCTGGACTGTAGCCGTACTTCTGACCGTACGCATCCATCATCCACGCCATCGCCTGAGCATTGGTACCCATGTCGGGGGCCGGAATGTCGCGGTGCACTCCGATAACGTAAGAGATCATGGACGTGAACCGGCGCGTGAGACGTTCGAGCTCGCCGTGCGATAACGCCTTGGGGTCGCAGCGGATGCCTCCTTTGGCCCCACCGAAGGGAACATCGATCAAGGCGTTCTTCCACGTCATCAGCGCTGCCAATGCGCGCACCTCGTCGAGATCGGCACTCTCGTGATAGCGGATGCCGCCCTTGTAGGGCCCGCGTGCTCCGTTGTGCTGGATGCGGTAGCCGCGAAACACGGTCATACCGCCATCGTCTCTACGCAACGGAATCTGCACCGCAAGCTCGCGATAGGTGCTGGCCAGCACCTCCCGCATCTCGTCGCGCAATCCCAGACGATCGGCAGAGCAATGAAAGAAGTAGGTGGCTGCTTCGAACGGCGTCATGTCATCGGTCGGTCGCTGCGGCACGGGGGCCGCACCCATGTCCTTGACGGCAGCCGCTGCGGGCTTTTCGCTCACGAGGCCTCCCTGGGCTCGATCGGATTGGCTCTATGTGCGGTCATTTGTCTTGAGAGTGTAGGGGAAGCGAAAGGGATCAGCCCTGCGAGCTCGAGCCCTCGGAGGCAGCTAGCAGCGAGCGGGCCTCGGCCGCCAGCACGAGATGACCCTTACGCTCGAAACAACTCAACGCACGCCTCAAAGCTTCCTCGGACTCATGCCGCGCACCGGAGAAGCGGAAGACCTCGGCGGAGGCCATCAACAGGTCGCCGGTCTTCACCGGGGTCTCGTGGCGCTCTCCCAGATCGAGCGCTTCCTCGACGAGCCTCGTGGCCTGCTCAAAGTCTCCCCTGCTCGCGAGCACTTTGGCCCGGGTCCCCCGCCACGCGCTCTGAGAATCGATGTCGTCGGGAGCCGCGGTTCGTTCGCTGATGATGGTCAGCTCGAGGGAATCGTCCAGGCGCCCCTGCCGGTACACTGCTTCGGCGAGAAGGGCGGCGACTGTTGAGAAGTACCCGGTCTCCCCCATCGCCTCCAACGTTTCCGAACCACCGCGCAGCACTTGCTCGGCTGCGCCATGATCCCCGGACCACTGCTCCACCCTCCCGGCCATCATGGATGTAATCGCCCACTGCAGGTTCTGCCCGAGCTCGCGCAGGGCCGACCTTCCCTCAGCAACGCTGTGGCGGGCCTCGGGGTGCGCCCCCAACATGCCCAACGCCGAGCCGCGCACAATTTGAGCTTCGGCTCGCAGTCCTCGCCTTTCCGAGAAGACTTCCATCAGCTCGTCACAGCGGGCGATCGTCTCTTCGGGCGACGCCGAGCCAAGCACCAGGTTGTAGGGAATCCAACCCAGCGAAAGGTTCTCGGTGCGAAAATCTTTTGCCTTACGAGCGTAGGCGGCGGAGCGCTCGAACGCCTCTGCCGCCTCGTCCGACCGGCCCACCCAGTGCTTGAGCTGTCCCAGCAGATGCCAGCACCGGCCCTGACCGCGAGCATCATCCAGCTCCTCGAAGACCCGGAGCGCCTCGTGAAGCTTCCGCTCGATGAAGCCCATGGTGACGCCCGGATCGGTCAGCCCCAGGAGCTCCCAACCCGATACCTTGGCCCGCATCTCGGCGGCCCGGTGACCGGCCGCTTGGGCCAGGGCGACGGTCTCATCAAGAAGCGCGGGCACGCCCTCGAGCTCGCCGCCTTCAATCATCGCCTCGGCCAGGTCCGGCAGGATATCGACCCGCCTCCCAGATGACAGCGAGGCAGCCTTCTTCAACAACGCGACCGACGCGCGTATGTCGCCTCGGATCGAGGCTCGCCGGCCGGCCGCGGCAAAATGCACGGAGGCTTTGTCCGCCAATTCCCTTGCGTGCCCGTCGGCCGGACCAAGCTCGCAACCCAGCCGGTACGCCCGTTCGAGATGGTGGCCGAGAATCTCATCGTAGTCGACCGCGCTCGTAGCCGCCTGCTCCGCAAGCCAGCTTGCAAAGCGCTCGTGCTGACGGGAACGGGACTCCTTGGGCATCGAGTCGTAGGCCGCGTCGCGCGTCAGAATGTGGCGAAAAGAGAAGGCGTCGTCGTCGATGAAGTTGGAACGCTCCGAGCGGATCAACTCCTTACGCATCAGGGACATGAGCCCCTTGCTTACCGCCGCGCTATCGGCGCAGAGGTCGACGAGCGCATTGCGCCAGAAGATCTTTCCGATGACGGAGGCGCTCTCGATGATCTCACGCTCTTCGGAAGGAAGCTGCTCCAGTCGCGCCGCCAACAGCGCCTGTATAGATGGCGGCACCGACACACTCGAGAGATCTCCGGTCGCCACCCAACCGTCACTCATCCGCTCGAGCAAACCTTCCTCGAGGAGCATCGCAGTCATCTCTTCGGCGAACAAGGGGTTTCCATCCGCCGAAGCGGCGATCAGAGCTTTCGCTTCAGGGTCCTGCAAGCCGCCGTCGAGAAGGTTCTCGATGAGACTCTCGGTCTCAGTTGGCGTGAGCGGCTCGAGCAGAATCGATGTCGCGTTGAGCTTGCCGCCCGCCCACGAGGGTCTCTGGTCCAGGAGCTCGGGGCGAGACATGCACAGCAACAGCAGTGGAGCGTTCTGCGTCCAATCGGCCACGTACTCGATCAAATCCAGCAACGTCGGCTCGGCCCACTGGAGGTCGTCGATGACCACAACCAGGGGTCCCTTTCGGGCCAGCATTTCGAACAGCCTGCGCACCGCCCAGGCGCTTTCCTCCGAAGAAGTGGTGACCTCACACATTCCACATGCTTGTGCCAGGAGTTGAGAGATCACTCGGCCTTCCTTTTCTCCATGTCTGTCGAACAGAGACGCGATCTTCCCGATCGCCTCGTCTGAGCCGCTCTCGTTTCGCAGATCGGCCGCATCTCGCACGATCTCTTCGATCGGGAAGTAGGTGATCCCTTCCCCATATGGCAAGCAACGGCCCCATAGAACGCGCGCGTCACTGTTTGCCACCACCTCTGCGGCCACACGAGACTTCCCTACGCCCGCCGCTCCGAGCATGGTGAACAGGTGGCAGGAACGCTCTCGGATAGATCTGCCGAAGGATTCCGTAAGCAGCATCAGCTCATGCCGCCGTCCCACCAGGGGTGAGTCCATCCTGCGAGAAAGCATGGGAGTTCCGGGATAAACGGCTATCAGCCGGAAGGTCTCGACCTCCTGTGACTTGCCCCTGACCGCCAAGGGTGCGATCGCTTTGGCATCAATAGCATCTCTGGTCAGCCGGAAGGTCGGCGCGCCGATGAGAATCTCTCCTGGAGCGGCCGCTTGCTCCAGGCGGGCCGCGACGTTGACGGCATCGCCCGTCACCATTGTCTGACCGGAAGACGGATCCCCGGCGACGACCTCGCCGGTATTGACGCCGATACGCACGGCTATGCGGATGCCCGCGTCCCGCTCGAGCTCCTCGTTCAGATCATCGAGCTCGTCCAAGATCCCTGCGGCCGCCCGCACCGCCCGCAGCGCATCATCCTCATGCAGTATGGGAACCCCGAACACGGCCATCACCGCGTCCCCGATGAACTTCTCGACGACTCCACCATGGCGCTGGAGCACTCGACTGACGGTCGAGAAATAGCGCGCCATGATCGCGCGCAGGGATTCTGGATCCAGCTCCTCCCCCAGCCCCGTGAATCCCGTGACGTCGCAGAACACCACGGTCACGATCTTGCGTACGGCTCGAGAGGGGGTGGCGACGGGCAATGGCTCTCCACAGTTCAAACAGAAACTGGCTCGCTCGGGATTGCTCTCTCCGCAATTGCTGCAAATCGCCATGGCCTAAATCTACGCCCGGCTCAAATGAACCTGGATCTAGGTGAGATGGTCCTGAGCCGTCCGGCGCAAATAGGCAACGACCTCTCGATCCACGCGCCCCTCGTCGCTCCAACGTTGCTCGAGGTTCTCCGTGCCAACGAAATCGAAGAGTGCGTTCTTGAGCTCCTTGTCATAATTTCTGCCTGAACCTGCCTCATAGCCCAGCCGCCCGAGCAGGCCTCTCATCTCCGAAGCCAAGCGTTCGTCGATCTCCTCGAACTGAAGAGCTTCCGGCCGCGGAAAATAGAATTGGTGCACCGAGAACAATCTCTCGAGTTCGTGCACGGCATCGGGATGGTCGTCGGTCCTCAAGTTCACCGTCTCGTCGGTGCCGCCCAAATAGCCTCCGCCTTGTCTCACGACCAGCAGCGCCGCCGACTGCATCCCTCGGGCGTCTCCACCCGCCGCATAGCCCGCCACGAGGGCATTGACCAGCCGGCTCGCAAGTTCGCCCTCCGAAGCCTCGAAGGCGCTCACCATGTCGTCGACCACCGCGGCACCGGTCAGTATGTTGCCCTGGCAACAGTAGCCCTCGCCCGCACGGCCCCCCGCCCAGTCCATGCACTCGCTTCCTGTGAAGGTCGCCACTCCACCTCGTGCATCGACGAGCCCGGCCTGGCGTTGCTCTCGGTCGTCGTCGCTCTCGGTCAACTCGGCGAGCACCGTGGTGGCGTCGGCCCCCGCGGCAAGGGCGTCGAGGGCGCGGCGCCGATAGGTCACATTAGCGAATGCCTGAGTGGCGATGGCACCCACCCCGGCCCTGGCTGCGGGGACGACGGCCCCCACGGCCAGGAACTTGGAAGCCACGGCGACTCCCCACTCGGGCGAGGGGGAGGCGT
>JALZJN010000127.1 GCA_030859735.1 Actinomycetota bacterium | reverse complement strand
TCGATGAGCTCGCATTCCAATGTGGCGAAGAAGCTTTCGGCCAAAGCGTTGTCGTAGCAGTCGCCCACGGAGCCCATGGATGCTGCGATGCCTGCTTCTCTCAGGCGGCGACCGAAGGCGAGCGAGGTGTACTGAGATCCCTGGTCCGAGTGGTGGATCAGCCCGGGCCGAGGACGTCGCCGCCGAATCGCCGTCTCGAGTGCATCGGTGACCAGCTCGGTGGAAAGATCTGGCCTCATCGACCAGCCCACTACGGCGCGGCTGAATACGTCGAACACCACCGCGAGGTACAGAGGCCCCGAGGAGGTCGGCACGTAGGTAATGTCGGCGGCCCACAAGCGATCGGGCTCCGAAGCTTCGAACTTGCGCTCCACCAGATCGGGGGCCGGCCGGGCATTGTGGTCGCGTCGAGTAAGCCAGTGACGCCTGCGCCGGTGGCAGCCCTTGATTCCCGCGGCCCTCATGATCCGGGCCACCCGCTTTCTGCCGCAGCGGACGCCGTAGTCCTCCCTCAGCTCTACGTGGACGCGAGGCGCTCCGTAGGTTTCGCGGCTGGCCTTGTGGATGCCCTTGATCCTGCACAACAGGATGTGGTCTCCAAGGCTGCGCTCACTCGGCCTGCGGCCCAGCCAGTCGTAGTAGCCGCTGGTGGATATCTCTAGCACCCGGCACATGATCGTGACGGCATGGTTTGCCCTCTCCGCGCGGACGAAGCGGTAGCTCACTTCCGGCTCCCGTTCTCCTTGTTGCTCCTATGTCAAGAGGTCGCCGCAAGGGCTTCGAGTCGGCCGCGCTCTTCCCCGCGCTGAAGAGCCTTGAAGACGACCCTGGCGAGATGGCGTTTGAGACACCGCAGCGCCTCGCGCTTGGTCTTTCCCTCAGACTGCTTGCGTGCCAGGTAGGCGCGGGCACGATCGTCACGGCTGGCTTGCGTGATGGCGATGCGATGCAGGGCCGCGTTGAGCTGACGATTGCCGGTTCGGTTTAGGCGGTGACGCTGATTCTGACCGGAGGACACGGAAAGGGGCGCTACACCTGCGTGTAGCGCAAGCTTGCCGGCGTTGGCGAAGCGCTTCACACCGGCGACCTCGCCGACGAGCTTCGCCGCCGTGAGAGGTCCGCAGCCGCGGATCTCCAGCAGTTCGGGGGCGAGTGTCTTGACCATAGAGGCGATGCGCTTTTCGAGTTCGTCGATCTGCTTTGTCATCTGGATCATGCGTTTCAGCTGCGTCGACACGATCTCGACCTGGACGCCGGGATCCATCTGGCGCAGGCGACGAGTGACTCTGCCCGGCCACGGCCCGCGATCGAGCGCCCGGCTGGGAACGTCCAGGTCGGGGCAGAGCTCGTGGAGATGCCACCGGATCCGCTGCTGGATCACGGTCCGCTCGCGCACAAGCTGGTCCCGGTAGTCGACCAGCAGGCGCAGCTCCCGTTCCTCGCCGGCGAGCGTCGCCCGCGGAAGCTCCGGCTCCCGCAGAGCTGCCAGCGCCACCGCCCGAGCATCGATCCCATCGGATTTGCCGGGAGTGCGTGCCGAGCGCCGGGTACCTGCCATGAGCTTGGGAGGGACCCTGACGGCGGTCTCTCCGACCGAAACGAGGAAGCGTTCGAGCGAACCTGACACGTGCCTGCAGTCTTCGATCGCCCAGAGGCGGTCACTCGAGATCGAGGTAGCCCACAACAGCAGCCTCTCGTGACCCTCCTGGTTGGCTGCGACCGTCACCTCCCCGAGTGATTCACCCACCATTCCTCCAATGGCGCAGCCCGTGTGCGTCTTCTTGTGCGCGTCGATTCCGACTACGATCAACTGACTCCTCCCTTCTGACGGCAACGTCGTCGAGAGGACCACCACGGCGGACATGCCTCAGTTGGGGCCTGTGGCCAAGCTCCTATCAGGTCACGTCGTGGAAGCCCCCGGACCGGCGGTGGGGGTGACAGAACAAGGAGTTGTCACCTCATCGAGGGACAGCGAAAAAGCGAGTCAACCCCCCCGCCGACCGGAGGCTATCGGCTGCAGCCGGATCCAGGCTCACTCTGACACTGACGCGAAGAAAGCCGAAGCAGCCTTGAGGATGTCGTTGGCGCGGCGCAGCTCCTTGACCTCGCGTTCGAGGTCGCTCAAGCGCTGGCGCTCGTCGGACGTCAGTCCGGGGCGGCGTCCGCTGTCGCGCTCCTCCCGGGGGACCCACTGGCGAAGGGTCTCTCGGTTGAGATCGGATTTCTCGGCGATGGAGCAGATCGCTGCCCACTGTGAGGCGTACTCATGTTCGTGATCGAGTACGAGCCGGACTGCTCGCTCTCGAGTCTCTGGCGGGTACCTGCGGGTCTTTGGCATGGCTCCATCCTCTCAAGATCAGGAGCCTCCACTAAACCCGGGGCGGTTCATGGTGCTTTAAACTTGTCCTGCGCCGGGGTTGATCCTTGGCACACCTTGGCCGCGCTTGACCGCTATACACGGTCTCACTGATGCCTGACGCCTCCGTCCGATCCTGCTCGCTCCCTCGAGGTGGAGCGAGCAAGTTGAGGACAGGAGGAGAGTGCTCTGGAACTGAGCGCGCGGTCGGGAGTCGCTACGACGCGGTGATGAGGTTGTGAGACGCAGTCCTGTCCGGTGACGGAGGGTGGTGGATACGCTAAGGGGTGGCGGCGTCCAGGTCTGGACAACCTTTACGAGCAGGGAGACGGGAAGCTCGTCGGCGCAGGAGCGCGACCATCTGACCGTGCTCGGTGGGTCCGTCGATGGCTGCAGTCCCCGGATTCCCATCCGCTTTCGTGGCCTTCACCGGGGACAGAACTCCGATGCAGGCGGCACCGAGAACAAGGCCTGCTCGTCGAACGGCGTCCGTCTCAAGGCCCAAATGGAAACGGGGTTGTGGTCGACAGTGCCCAGAAACCGACGTTAACTAGACGGGCCATGCGAGCGAACGAGATCGGGACCGAGCCGCCAATTAGGACGGCCTTGAGGCTCCGCCTGCTGGGTGGCTTCGCCGTATATGTGAACGAAACGAGGGTGGTCGAATCCGCCTTCGCTCGCAAGCGGGCACGTGCTCTTCTCAAGCTCCTCGCCATCCAGCCCGACCATCGGTTGCACCGCGATCAGGCGATCGAGGCTCTGTGGCCTGACCTCGACGTCGCGGCCGCGTCGGCGCAATTGTACAAGGCCGTGCATCACATCCGCCAAGCCCTCGCCGGGGCGGATCCCGGGGCCGAGGGTCTCCTCGAATTCCGTGAGGGCGTCCTCGCGCTCGGCGGCGAGGTGATAACGGATACCGCCGACTTCGAGCGACTGGCCGACGAAGCTCTTCGCGAACCCGCACCCGACTCGCTGCAACGCGCGATCGCCGCGTACACCGGCGAACTGCTTCCTGCCGAACGATACGAGGAATGGACGCTCTTGGCACGCGACGCGCTCGCGGAGAGATTCCTCGATTTGCTTGCGAAGCTCGGTTCCGCCCTCCTCCAAGGCGGCGATCTCGCCGAGGCCGCCGACGCGTTCCGACAAGTTCTCGCGCTCGACCCATCGCGCGAAGAAGCACACCGTGGGCTCATGCAGGTGTTTGCTTTGGAGGGCAACCGCGATCGCGCCGCTCGCCAGTACCGCATCTGCAAAGAGGTCCTCGAGCGCGAACTCGGGGTCGATCCTTCCGACGAGACAGCGACGTTGCACGAAGAAATCGAAACCGGCGCGCTGGCCGGCGTCGGCGCAAGGGAAGAGGTGTCGGCGGCACCGCCGAGCCTTCTGGCCCCGCTGGTCGGGCGGGAGGAAGAGCTGGGCAGGGTCGTTCGGTTGCTCGACGGCCTGCGCGAGAAGGACGGAGCATCGTTCACCATCGAAGGCCCGGCCGGGATCGGCAAAACCCGGCTTGCTCATGAGGTGCTCCAACAAGCCCGGGCGCGCGGGTACCGGGTCGCCTACGGGTCTACCGGTGCGAGAGAAGGGAGGCTCCCCTACGCCCCGCTCATCGATGCGCTTCGGATGCTGCTGCGAGCCGACCCGACGGCCGCCGAGCACATCCCCGGGGAGCTTGGAGCGGCGATGCCGGGGGTCGCCGTCGGCCCGCCGGTGGGGAGCGCCGATCGCCTCGCGTCGCGCAACGCGCTATTCGCCGGAGTGTTCCGCTTCCTGACCGTCCGGGCGCGGCGAGCACCGCTCGTCTTGGTGCTCGACGATCTGCACAGGGCCGACGAGGGAACGCTGCTGGCTCTTGCCTACTTCGGATCAAGAGTCGGATCGATCCCGCTGCTGATGGCGGGGTGCTGGCGGACGGACGAACCGGAGGCGGCCGC